>CAZMHG010000051.1:0-4738 GCA_964565975.1 uncultured Ilumatobacteraceae bacterium
GGCCAGCGCCGGCTTCATCCACAGCCGCACATCGGTCGCCGACTGGTCGTTGCGGCTCCGGCCGGTGTGCAGCTTGGCGCCGGCGGGACCGGCCAACTCGGTGACACGCCGTTCGACGGCGGTGTGGATGTCCTCGTCCCCCGCGGTGAACACGAACGTCTCCGTCGACAACTCCGCCGCTACCTGGTCGAGCGCGGCGAGTACGGCGTCGCGCTCGTCGTCGCCGATCAGTCCGACGCGGGCCAGGCCGCGGACGTGGGCACGTGACCCGGCGACGTCCTGGGCCCACAGGCGGCGGTCGAAGGACAGGCTCTCGGTGTAGGCCATCAGCTCGGCGGCCGGACCACCCTCGAAACGCCCGTGCCATAACGTTTTCCCGCTCGGGGCCCCAACCCCGTCCGAAGCGGTCACGACAGGCCTGCCAGATCGCGCAGGGTGACGCCGAGTGCCGCGCCGCCGGTGTCGTCGTCGGCAACGCACAGCAGGGTGTCGTCGCCGGCGACCGTTCCGATCAGACCCGGCCAGCCGCTTCGGTCGAGCGCCGAGGCCACGACGTGCGCGCACCCGGGCGGCGTGCGCAGGATGACGAGGTTGCCCGCCGACCGGACCTCGGCGACCCACTCGCCCATCACCCGGCGCAGCTGATCCTCCGGCGCGATGCGGTTCGGCTCGTACTCCGGCAGGGCATAGACCGTCTCGCCGCCTGGCACGCGAACCTTCACCGCGCCGAGGTCGTCGAGATCGCGCGACACGGTCGCCTGCGTCGCGGCGATGCCCTCGTCGGCGAGGTGGTCGACCAGCTGGGCCTGGTTGGTGACGGCGAACTTGGCCAGCAACTTGGCGATCGCCTGCTGGCGTTGGACCTTCGAAGCCATCACCGAGCCCCCGACAGGAAGGCCAGCAGACCCCGCGCCGCATGCAACCGGTTGTGGGCCTGGGCGATGACATGACTGGACGGACCGTCGATCACGGCTGCGCTGACCTCGAGGCCGCGATACGCCGGAAGGCAGTGGTAGAAGCCGGCACCGGGCGACGCCAGTGCCATCAGCCGGTCGTCGACGATGTACCCCTCGAAGTCGCGCCGGCGCTGCTCCGTGTCGGCCTCCTGGCCCATCGACACCCATGTGTCGGTGTGCACCGCGGCCGCACCCGCGACGGCATCGACCGGTCGGTGAACCTGCTCGACCGATCCGGGACCGAGCGCAGCGAGGCGTTCGAGCTCGGCGTCGTCGGCGGCATTCCCGACGGGACACCCGAGACGCACGTTGGCGCCGAGCAGCACGCACGCCTCGGCGAGCGAGCGTGAGACGTTGTTGTAGTCGCCGACGTACGCGACGGTGAGCCCGGCCAGATCGCCGTGCTGCTGACGCATCGTCAGCACGTCGGCCAGACCCTGCAACGGGTGGCTGTGGTCGCTGAGCATGTTGACGACCGGCACCGGGCTGCAGGCCGCCATGCGCTCGACGATCTGATGGGCGTACACGCGGGCTGCGAGCACCGCGTGGTACCCGGCCATCACCAGGGTGACGTCCTCGACCGGCTCGCGCACGTCGAAGCCGACCTCTTCGCCCCGCGTGTACACCGGGTGCCCACCGAGTTGGACGACGGCCATCTCCATCGACTGGCGGGTGCGGTTGGAGGGCTTCTCGAAGATCAGCGCGACGCCACGGCCGTCGAGGACCCGAGGGAGCGACGGACGTTCGGCGAGGTCCAGGACGGTCCGCAACTCGTGGGGGTCGAGGTCGGTGATGTTCAGGAGGTGACGTGGCATTCCAGCTCCCCGCGCATGATCTCCAGCGCTTCGTCGATGTGCTCCGCCGACACGTTGAGCGGCGGCGCGAGCCGCAGCGCCGTCGGCGTGACCGCGTTGACGACCAGGCCGCGCCGCAGCAACCCGCTGGCGACAACCTTGGCGTCCACGCCGTCGGCCAGTTCGGCCGCGACGAGCAGCCCGGTGCCGCGCACGCCGCGGATGCCCGGCAGTGCCTCGAGCCCGCGACCCAAGCGATCGCCGGCGCGCGCCGCGAGGGCCGGGGCGTCGATCCGGCGCATCTCGGCGATCACCGCGCTGACCACCGCGCCGGCCAGCGCGGTGCCGCTGTAGGTGCTGCCGTGATCGCCAGGTTGGAACACGGCGGCGACGGCGCGCTTGGCCCAGCAGGCCCCGACCGGGAACCCGTTGCCGATCGCCTTGGCCATCGTCACCACGTCTGGCACGACGGCGGCGTGCTCGAACCCGAACCACCGGCCGGTGCGGCCCATGCCGGTCTGGATCTCGTCGATGATCAGGAGCAATCCGCGTTCGTCGCACAGTTGGCGGACGGCGCGCAGGTAGCCGGGATCGGCGGGCACCACACCGCCCTCGCCCTGGACCGGCTCGAGCAGCACCGCGGCGACCGTCGGGTCGAGAGTCGCCGCGAGGGCGTCGATGTCGTTGTAGGCCACGTGGCGGAAGCCGTCCGGCATCGGCCAGAACGGTTCGTGCTTGGCCGGCTGGCCGGTCGCCGCGAGGGTTGCCAGCGTGCGGCCGTGGAAGCTGCCGAACGCGCTGACCACGGCGTGGCGCCCGCGGCCCCCGAACTTGCGAGCCAGCTTCAGCGCCGCTTCGTTCGCCTCGGCGCCGCTGTTGCACAAGAACACCTGACCGTCCTCGCCGGTGACGTCGCGCAACAGGTCGTCGATGTCGATCGCCGCGCGGGTCGCGGCGTCGTTGGCGTACAGGTTGGAGACGTGCAGCAGCGTGGCCGCCTGGGCGCTGAGCGCCGCGGTGACCACGGGGTTGGCGTGCCCGAGGCCGACGACCGCGAGCCCGCCGAGGAAGTCGAGGTAGCGCTTCCCATCGCTGTCCCACAGTTCGGTGCCGTCGCCGCGCACGAACATCACCGCAGGCGGGCCGAAGACTGGCATGAACGGGCAGGACGTCTGGTCGCCGGTGGCGAAGCCGTGCGCGCTCACAGCGACCCTCGCCCCGACACACCGGTGCCCACCACCATCGTGCCGATGCCTTCGTCGGTGAACAGTTCGAGCAGCAGGACGTGAGGGATCCGGCCGTCGAGGATGTGCGCCCGGCGGACCCCATGGCGCACGGCGTGGACACAGCTCTCGACCTTGGGGATCATCCCGCCGGCAATCGTGCCGTCGCTCATCAGCGCGTCCAGCTCGTCGGCGGTGGTCTGGCGAATCAACGTCGCCGGATCGTCGACCACGCGGCGCAGCCCTTCAATGTCGGTGAGGTACACCAGCTTGGCCGCACCGAGCGCTTCGGCGATCGCGCCGGCCACGCTGTCGGCGTTGATGTTGTACGGCCGACCCTGGTCGTCGGTGCCGACGGTGGCGACCACCGGGATGAACTCGTCGTCCATCAGCCGCCGGAGGATGCGTGGGTTGACGCTGGCGACGTTGCCGACGAAGCCGAGGTCCGCGTCGCGCGCCACGGCGCGGATCAGCCCCGCGTCACCACCCGACACGCCGACCGCGAGCGGGCCGTGCACGTTGATCGCGGCGACGAGTTGCGGGTTGACCTGACCGGTGAGGACCATCTGGACGACCCCGACGGTGCCCGCGTCGGTGACCCGCAGCCCGTTGCGGAACTCGGGCTGCAGCCCCAGCCTGCCCATCAGCTCGCTGATCTGCGGGCCGCCACCGTGGACGACCACGGGGCGCATGCCGACCTGTCGCATCAGCACGACGTCCTGGGCGAACAGGGCGAGGGCGTCGGCGTCGCTAGCACCGGCCAGCGCGTTACCGCCGTACTTGACGACCACGACCTGCCCGTGGAACCGGCGAATGTACGGCAACGCCTCGACCAGCGTCGCGGCGCGTTGCTGTGCGGACCTCACGGGTAGACCCCCACCGTGGGCAGACCGGCGGTCTCGTCGAGACCGAGCGCGACGTTGACCGCCTGGACCGCCCCGCCGGACGCCCCCTTGGTGAGGTTGTCGATCGCGCACAACGCCAGCACGGTGCCGGTGCGTTCGTCGTAGCGCGCCGTGATGTGCGCCGTGTTGCTACCGAGCACCGCCTTGGTCGACGGTGACGATTCGCCGACGACGACGAACGGTTCGCCGGCGTAGGCCTCGTGCAGGGCGTCGAGCAGCACCGCCGTCGACGTGGCGGCCACGGGGCGGGCGTACACGGTGGAGAGCAGCCCACGGCTGAGCGGCGCGAGGTGCGGCGTGAACAGCACCGTGGCACCGGACTCCTGCTCGATCTCCGGCGTGTGCCGGTGGTCCAGCAGGCCGTAGGCGTTGATGTCCTCGTCGACGGTGCAGAACATCGAGGTGTGCTTCAGCGCACGGCCGGCACCGCTGACGCCGGTGATCGAGTCGACGACCACTCCCCGGCGCTCGACCAGCCCGGCGTCGACCAGCGCGGCCAGCGCCAGCACGGCGGCGGTGACATGGCAACCCGGCGTGGCGATCAACGAGGCACCGGCCAGCGACGAGCGATGCCGTTCGGGAAGGCCGTACACGGCTCGTGCCAGGAGGTCGGGCTGGTCGTGGGTGAACCCGTACCAGTCCGGGTACAGCGTGGCGTCGCGCAAGCGGAACGCCGCGGACAGATCGCAGACGACACGGACGGTGCCGACGAGCTGCGGGGCGATCGCCATGCTCGCCTCGTGCGGCAGGCCGAGGAAGACCACGTCGCACTCGGCGGCGCGGGTCGCGTCGAACGTCTCGAAACGCAGATCGGGGTAGTGATTGGCGAGGCTCGGGTACAGCGTTGCCGCCGCGGTTCC
>CAZMHG010000051.1:4748-11136 GCA_964565975.1 uncultured Ilumatobacteraceae bacterium
CACCCGGGCGTGTGGGTGGGCGCAAACAGCCGGAGCAGTTCTGCCCCGGTAAAGCCCGAGGCGCCGACGATGCCGATCGAGATCACCGCATGATCATACGAGGTATCGCATGAACATGCACATCTGGTGCCGGTAGTGCGTGAACCGCTCGGGCACACGGTTCATACTGGTGCGGTGCTGACCAACGCCGCCGGAGGCCTGCTCGTCGCTGCTCCCCCGCTCGGCGATCCGAACTTCGATCGGACGATCGTGTACGTCATCGAGCACACCACCGACGGGGCGCTCGGGCTGGTGCTCAACCGGCCGAGCACCGAGACGCCGCCCGACGTGCTGGCGCCATGGTTGGCGTTGCACGCTCCGCCGCAGGTGATGTTCAGCGGTGGTCCGGTCGAGACGCACGTGTTGATCGGCGTCGCCGAGCGCACCGGCCCCGACCACGTGCGCCCCGACGCGCCGCTGACGGCACACGACGACACCGTCATCGGCACCGTCGACCTGTCCGAGCCGCCCGCCGCCGACGTGGTGCGGCTACGGGTCTTTCGGGGCTACTCGGGCTGGTCACCAGGGCAGCTGGACGCCGAGTTGCTCGCCGGAGCGTGGCTGGTGGTGCCCGCCGAACCGGCCGACGTGTTCACCGCCGCGCCCGGCGAGCTGTGGCGCAGCGTGCTGCGTCGCCAGGGCGGCTCGACGGCCTGGTTGGCCAACGCTCCGCACGACCTGTCGCTGAACTGACCCTGACCGCAGGTACCGCGGTCAGGCGGCACGCGGCTCGTCGCCGTCAGGCAGCCAGCGGCGGGGCGACCACGACCGGCACGGTGGACGCGGCGATCAGCCGCTGCAGACCTGCGCCGCCGAGGCCCGGCAACGTCGGCGGGACGACGATCGTCTTGGCCCGGCGCCGTTCGACGAGATCGAGGATCTCGGCGACGGGATCGGCCGTGACGGTGCTGACGGCCTCGTCGACGTGGCTGGCGAAACGGGCGCAGACCTGATCGAGATAGCGGCCGCTGGCCTCGCTGACGGACATGTTCTCGGCCAGTGCGAACTGGCGGATCGCCCGCGCTGACGGGTCGTCGAGGAACAGCAGCAGGGTGATCCCGTCGCCCTGCTCGCCGACGTAGTCGACACCGGCCTCTCCGGTGGGGCTGGTGGGATCGAGGACCACGATCGTGGTCGCGGCATCACGTGCCGTGTCGGTGTTGAGGTTCATCTTCGTCCTCCTTGGGTACAAACAGCTTCCACGATGGAGGTAACGGCAGCGTGTCCGGCAGGTCACAACCGTGTCATTCCTCACACGTGACGTGCACCACAGCACGCCGCGCCGGCCGCGCGCCACCCAGCCGCGCCGCGCTGGGGGTACGTCAGGCGCGCAGGTGGGCGCCGAACTTGCCGACCGCGGCGACGACCTTGGCGGTCAGCTCGGCGACCTCGGCGTCGGTCAGCGTGCGGTCTGCGGCCTGCAGCCGAAGCCGGTAGGCCAGGCTGCGCGCACCGTCGGGCACGCCCGCGCCGCGGTACACGTCGAACAGCCGCAGGTCGGCGAGCAGGGCACCGGCCGACTGGCGGATCGCCTTGTCGATCCGCTCGGCAGCCACGTCGGTGGGCGTGACGATCGCCAGGTCGAGATCGCTCGACGGGTACCGGCTGGTCGGCTTCCACGCGGCGATCTTGGCCGGCTGGGCGAGCAGCTGCGTGAGGTGCACCTCGAGCACGGCAACGCGCTCGACGATGCCATACGCGTCGAGCACGTCGGGATGCACCTCGCCGACTGCGCCGACGACCGTCTTGCCGAGCGACAACGTCGCCGAACGCGTCGGGTGCAGCCCCGCCGGCACGGTGCCCTGGTCGATGCGCGCGCCGAAGCCCATCGCCACCACCAGTTCACGCCACACCTCGATCGCCGCCGGCGCGGTTCGTCCGGCCAGCACCACACCGAGGGCTTCGTACTCGTCGGGCAGCTCACCCGAGCCCGGCGGATACACCCTGCCGATCTCGAACAGCGCTGCGCCTGGACGGCGGTGGGACTCGTTGTGGGCGATCGCCTTCAGCAGGCCGGGTCGCAACGACGTGCGCAGGACCGACTCGTCGAGGACCAACGAGTTGACGATCCGGACCACCGCGCCGTCAAGCCGGGCCCGCTCGAGGTCGCCGTCGGCGAGGAACGGGTTCGGCATCGCCTCGCTCAGCCCCAACCCGATCAGCACCTGGCGCAGCTGGCGCCGGCGGTGCTGCACCGCCGACAGATGGCCGTGCATTGCCGATCTCGGCACGGTCTTGCCGACCCGGTCGTAGCCGTACTGGCGAGCCACCTCCTCGGCCAGGTCGACCGACGCGACGCAGTCGGGCCGGTAGCTCGGCACGACCACGGCAAGGCCACCGTCGGGTTGCGCGTCGACCACGAAGCCGAGCGGGCGCAGGTGGTCGCGGATCTGCTCGGCATCGAGCGCGGTGCCGAGGACCCGGTTGATCCTCGCGGCGTCGGTGACGATCTCGGTGTGTGGCGTCGACGGGCCGGTGATCAGCTCGTCGGTGGTCTGCTCGACGCGCAGGTCCGGGCAGGTCTCGCCGAGCAGCTCGACGAAGCGGGCGGCTGCCGCGGCCATGCCGTCCCAGTCGACGATCCGTTCGAAGCGCATCGAGGCCTCGGACCGCAGACCCGTGCGGCCGACCGACGCGGCGATTCCGAGGTGGTCGAAGAAGGCGACCTCGAGCGCGATCGTCGTCGTCGCCGGGGCGACCTCGGACTCCAGCCCGCCCATGATCCCGGCCAGGCCGATCGGGACATCGGCGGCATCGGTGATCAACAGATCGTCGGTGGTCAACGTGCGCCTGGCACCGTCGAGCGTGGTCATCGACTCGCCCTCGGCGGCGAGCCGGACCCGGAACCCGCGCCCGCCGAGGGTCTCCAGGTCGTAGGCATGGTTCGGCTGGTTGAGCTCGAGCATCACGTAGTTCGAGGCGTCGACGACGTTGTTGATCGGGCGCATCCCGGCGGCTGTCAGTCGCCGGGCGATCCACTCCGGCGAGTCGGTGATCCGCACGCCGCTGACGACCGTCGCGGTGAACCGCGGGCAGCGCTCGGGGGCGACGATGTCGACCGAGGCGCGGCGCGGCCCGCGCCCGCCGGCGGGCGCGCGCACCCGGTTGGGCCGCAGCGGGGGCCCGCGGCGGGCGGCGAGTTGGCGGGCGACGCCGTAGTGACCGAAGCAGTCGGGCATGTTGCGCGTGACGTCCAGGTCGAACACGGTCTCGGTGGCCAGACCGAGCGCCGCGCCGTAGGGCACCCCGAGCGGTGTCGCCGCCGGCAGGATCAGGATCCCGGCGTGATCGTCGCCCAACCCCAGCTCGCGAGCCGAGCAGAGCATGCCGTCGCTGGCGATGCCCAGGATCGGCTTGGGCTCGATGCGCCGCCCGTCGGGCATCGTCGTACCCGGCGTGGCCAGCGGGACCACGTCGCCTGCCTGCATGTTGAACGCGCCGCACCACACGTGCCGGGCGGCGCCGTCGCCGGTGTCGACGAAGACGCGGTGCACCTTGGCGGCGTCGGGGTGCCGCTCGGTGCGCAGCACCCGCGCCGTGACCACGCCGTCCACGGTCGCCCCGACGTGCTCGACGGCGTCGACCACCAACCCGAGATCGGTGAGCGTGGCGACGATCGAATCGACGTCGTCACCGACCGGTACGAGGTCCTGCAACCACGACAGCACGACGCGCATCAGAACTGCTCCAGGAAACGAAGGTCGTTGGTGAACATCTCGCGGACGTCGCCGATCCGGTGGCGCTCCTTGGCCATCCGGTCGATCCCGAAGCCGAAGGCGAACCCGCTCCACTCGTCCGGGTCGAGGCCGCCGGCGCGCAGCACGTTCGGGTGGACCATGCCGCAGCCACCGAGCTCGAGCCAGTCGCCGTTCGGCGTGCGAATGTCGAACTCGGCAGACGGTTCGGTGAACGGGAAGAAGCTCGGTCGCAGCCGTGAGGTGAACCCCTCGCCGAAGAACGCCTTGGTGAACGCCTCGATTGTGCCGGCCAGATCGGCGAGCGTGATCGCGCGGTCGACGACCAGACCCTCGAGCTGATGGAAGACGGCGAGATGGGTGGCGTCGGCCGTCTCGTTGCGGAACACGCGTCCGGGCATCACCATGTAGATCGGCGGGGCGATGGTCTGCATCACCCTGATCTGGACCGGCGAGGTGTGCGTCCGCAGCACCGTCGAGCCCGGTCGCCCGTGGTCCAGGTAGAAGGTGTCGTGCATGCTGCGCGCCGGATGGTTCGGCGGCATGTTCAGCGCTTCGAAGTTGTACCAGTCGGACTCGACCTCGGGGCCCTCGGCAACCTGGAACCCCAACCCGATGAACACGTCCTCGAGCCGCTCCCACGCCTGGGTCACCGGGTGGGCGTGACCACGTGTGGGCACCGACATGAACTCGGTCAGGTCGAGGCGCTCGGCTTCCAACTGAACGGCTCGTTCGGCGGCGGCATGCTCGCGGCGCCGCGCGTCGAGCACCGCACCGACGTTGGCCATCGCCGCGTTGAGCACCTGGCCGGCCGCCTTCTTCTCGTCGACCGTGGGCAGCGAGCCGAGCTGGGTCTTGAACGTGGCGAACGGGCCGCGCTTGCCGAGCAGGTCGGTCTCCAGCGCGCGCAACTCGGCGGTGGTCGTCGCCGCGTCAATCTGGCGGATCGCCTCGGCGGCGGCCTGGGCAACGGATTCGATCATGGACAACGGTTCCTCGGATGTGATGTGGTGGCGGTCGACGTCACCCTCGAGCGTGCAGACCGCGTGGGGCCGCGGCGTCAGCTCACGAAGGGCGCGTGACGAGGGTCGGCGGAGGTCCCGGGTGTCACCCGGGGCAGGGAAATCGCTGCGCTGCCGGCATCGCCATCGGGGTGCAGGCTAGCTGGAGCGCCGTTGCCGCGCGACCTCGAATGCCAGCACGGTGGCGGCCATCGCCACGTTGATGCTTTCGATCTCGCCGTGCTGGGGGATCGTCACCCAGTCGTCGACCGGTGCGTGGGCAGGCAGGCCGTGTGCTTCGTTGCCGAGCACGACGGCGACCGGGCGGCGCAGGTCGGCCGCGGTGTACACCACGCCGTGGTGCGACGACGTGGCGACGAGCCGCAGCCCCGCGGCACGCAGGTCGGCGAGGTCGAGCTCGACGACCGGCACGCGGAAGATCGACCCGGCGGAGGCGCGGAGCACCTTGGGGTTGTACGGGTCGACCGAGCCGGCGGTGAGCGCCACCGCGTCGGCACCAGCGGCCTCGGCAGTGCGCACGATGGTGCCGGCATTGCCCGGGTCGGCCAGCCGGTCGGCGACCAGGACGAAGGTCGCGCCGGTGGGCAGCGTGGCCTGGCGTGTGCGGAACACGGCGATGACCGCCGGCGGCGTCTCGGTGGTCGCCAGTCGTTCGGCGACGTTCGGGCCGAGCAGGTGTGCCGCCCCTGCGCCATCGACTGGCGTGGCGCCGGGGCTGACGAACTGTTCGATCGCCGTCCATCCGGCGTCGATCGCCTGGCGGACCAGACGCTCGCCCTCGACGGCGAAGGCTCCTGCCTCGAGACGCGAACTGCGGCGCCCGAGCAGGCGCCGCAGTCGTTGAACGTTCGCGTTCGAGTAGGTGAGCCGATCGCTCAGAGGGCCGCCTTCGCCGCGGCGACCACCGCACCGAACGCGGCCGCGTCGGTGACCGCCAGATCGGCCAGGCTCTTGCGGTCGATCTCGATCCCGGCGGCGTTGAGCCCGGCGATGAACCGGCTGTAGCTGATGTCGTTCTGCCGGCAGGCGGCGTTGATCCGCTGGATCCACAGCCGGCGCATCTCGCCCTTGAGGGCCCTGCGGTCGCGGAACGCGTACTGCCCGCTGCGCATGACCTGCTCGTTGGCCGCTCGCACCGAACGGGACTTGTTGCCGTAGTACCCCTTGGCCCGCTCGAGGACCTGCTTGCGATGCTTCTTCGATCCGACTGCGCGCTTGACACGTGCCATCTCGTTGTCTCCTTCTTCTCGTTCTGGTCCGGGTCAGCGCTCGCCGAGCAGACGCTTGATCTTCTTCTCGTCGCCGGAGTGCACCTCGACCATGCCGTCGAGACGGCGGGTACGGGTGGACGGCTTCTTCTCGAACAGGTGCTGGCGGTTCTGCTGCAGGCGCCGCAGCTTGCCCGTGCCGGTCTTGGAGAACCGCTTGGCAGCGGTCTTGCTGGTCTTCATCTTGGGCATCGTGTGCTTCTCTCTCGTGTCGTTCGTTAGCTCGGCTCGGCGACGGCCGCAGCCGGTTCGGCCGACGCCGTGTCCGGTGCGTCCTCCGCCGGCGCATCGGCCGGGCGGGTCTCGTTCTTCTTCGGGGGCTGACGCTTGTCGGGGGCGAGCACCATCGTCATGTTGCGACCTT
>CAZMHG010000052.1:0-11122 GCA_964565975.1 uncultured Ilumatobacteraceae bacterium
CGCACCGGCGTAGATCACCGTCGACGACAAGATGTCCTGCCAGGCGACGTTGTCCTGCGTTGCCCAACCCAGGGCGATGAAGCCACCGAGCATCGCCGTAGTCACCACACCGACACGGGCAACCAGCCGGATCGGGCCGTAGGCGGCGAAGGCGTACGCGCCGAGCAGCAGCGGAACGCCGCCGAGGACCTGGTAGTCGAACCCGGCGTCGCAGAAGTACAAGGCGATCTGGAGGGCGAGGACCACGCCAGGGTTCCGCCGACGCCACAGCAGCGCGGAGCATGCGGCGATGGCGATCAAGGTGCTCCACACGTCCGGTGCCCGATGGGTGGACGACCGGTAGGTGAACGCGAAGGTCAGCGACAGCGACAGCACGACGACGGCGAGGACCGTGTCGGCGCCGAGCGGATGGGCCCTGAGCCAGATCCCGATCTTTCCCAACGGCCCGGTCGGCCGGCCCGGCCGGAGGCCTGCACCGGGCCGTTCACCTCGTGTCCGTCCCGGCGCGGTGCCGGCGGCCGAGGCTGGCGCAGTCACAACCGTGGACGCTACCGAGCGCGGGCCGGTGGGATCATCCCCCTGCCGGCGGATCGACCGTCCACCGCGAAGTGGAGCGCCTAGCCAGCATGACGATCTGCGTGGTGATCTGCCTGACGCTCGGCGCGGTGATCGGCGAGCCGCCACGGCAGTCCTGCCATGAACTGCACGGCGGCCGGATGCGGGTCCATCGGCCGCTCGATCGACACCGGGGTGAGCTCGGTCGGGTCGTGGCGCGTCTGGCAGCCCGGGCAGAAGTAGACCGCGCCGCCGGTCTCGACCTTCAGCGCGCCGATCGTGTCGCCACAGCGTTCGCAGCGGCGTCCCGGCCGGCCGTACACCGACATCCGCCCGCCGAGGTGGCCGTAGGCGACGCTGGTCCGCAGCGCACCGACCGCACGGGCCGCCAGGTCGGCGCAGTCTTCGGCGGTGATGCGCGACATCGGCGCCGCCGGATGGATGCCCGCGCCGAAGAGGACCTCGCTGCGGAACACGTTGCCGACGCCGCGCACGACCCGCGGGTCGAGCAACGCGTCGGCAATCGTGACGTCGTCGTCGAGCGCCTCGCGCAGGCTCGCGGCGACATCCGCCGGCGAACACGCACGGGAGCACACGTCGGGCCCCTGCGTCCCGTACGACGGATGGCGGACCGGATCGAACCCGCGATAGGTCTCGACCTCGGCGGCGTGGAAGCACGTCGCGACGAACCCGTCGACGTCGATCGCCACGCTCAACGTCTCCCACGGCCGGCGCCAACGCTCGGTGCTGCGGTACAGGTGCCATGCGCCGGACCGGCGCAGGTTGGTGTGCAGGACGAACCCGTCGTCCCAGACCACGTCGAGCTGGCGGTGGTGGCATTCGACACGCTCGACCACTCGGCCGGCGCCGGGAAGCGGGCCATGCAACCCTGGTGCGTCGAATCGGCGGGCGACTCGTCCGACCAACGCCGTGCGGATTGCTGCCGCGTTTCGCTGCAGAGTCTCCGCCTCGGCCACAGCGCGAGCGTAGTCAGCGGGCCCCCCGTCAAGGTTGGACCCTCGACGCGTGTTCCGGGCGCGCCGGCTCCGGGCGGTCGCGGCGCTACACCGCGACGCGTGCCATCATCAGAGTCACCCACCCCCGAATCCGTTCGAATCCCCCGAAAGCCTCCGATGACCGACCACGCCACCGGGACCGCCGGCCCCGACACGCAGACCGACACGGCCTGGCTGGCGCCGGACCAGCTCGACAACATCCGCGCCAGCGTCCCGCTGGTGTACGTCGACGCGATCCCGGTCCGCCTCGACGAAGAGGGCCGGGTCACGCACCTCGGTCTCCTCCTGCGGCTGGCCGCCGACGGCTCGATCAGCCGGATGGTGGTCAGTGGCCGCGTCCTGTTCGGCGAGCTGGTCCGTACCGCGCTGATCCGCCATCTCGAAAAGGACCTCGGCCCGCTCGCCCTGCCGCGCGTCCCGCCGGAGGTCGCGCCGTTCACGATCGCCGAGTACTTTCCCGACCCCAGCCGCAGCGGGTTCTACGACCCGCGCCACCACGCGGTGAGCCTGGCCTACGTCGTGCCCGTCGTCGGCGAGTGCCAGCCGACGCAGGAGGCGCTGGAGCTCACCTGGCTCACGCCACACGAGGCCGTCGACGACAGGGTCCGGCGGGAGATGACCGGTGGGCAGGACCGCTTGATCCGCCTAGCCCTGGCCTACGTCGGCCAGCTGCCCTGACGGGTCGCCGGCCGCAGGTGGCCGCCCGCGGATCCGCGGCCCGACGGCGACTCAACCGACGAGCGGTACGACGTCCTTGATGAACCGCTCCATCTGCTCTTCGGCCTTGGCGTACGAGTCGCCGAGCATGTGCGGGAAGATCGTCAGCGACTCGACGCCGAGCAGGTCGCGGTAGAACTGCACGCCCTCGGCGACGTGCTCGGGGGTGCCGACGAGCAACGTCTTCTGCTCGATCGACTGGTCGATCGTCGGGATCAAACCGGGCTTCACCGGCCGGCCGTCGTCACCCATGTAGCCGCGGCTCCAGCCGTACGGACCGAGGAACTTCCAGAACTCGTCGTGCCCGTTGCGCGCCGACGCCAACGCCTGCTCCTGAGTGTCCTCGATCCGCACGGCGAGCACGAGCATGCGCCGGTCGCCCGGAGCCAGGGCCTCGCCGGGATGGTGCTGGGCGTACAACTCGCCGTAGCGATCCCACATCCGCTTGATGAACGTCGGGTGCTGGTTCCAGAACACGGCGCCGTGGCCGACGACGGGCACGTACTCGACGGTCGGCGGGCTGGTGACCGCCTGCCAGATCTCGAACGGGTAGATCGGCCGCGGGATCAGCGACAGCTCGCTGACGGTCGCGCCGCGGTCGGGGATCCCCGGCACGGGAAACTGGAAGTAGGTGCCGTGGTGCGAGAAGCGTTCCTGCGTCAACGCCTTGCGCACGACGTCCATCTGTTCTTCGAAGTACTCGCGGTTCTTGACGTCGTCGGCCGCCTGGTCGGGGTTGTCCTGCGACCCGATCGAGACGTGGAAGTCGTTGAGATGCAGGATCTCGCGCGGCACGGTGCCCCGCCCCACGCCAAGGATGCCGCGGCCGCCGGAGAGGTTGTGCATCGTGGCGAAGTCCTCGGCCAGGCGCAGTGGGTGCCACTGGGGAACGACGTTGAACATCGCCCCGAGGCGGATCTGCTGCGTCCGCGCCGCGATCCAGGTCGAGATCAGGATGCCGTTGGGGATCACCTCGTAGCCCTCGTACTGGAAGTGGTGCTCGGTGGTCCAGAAGCTGTCGTAGCCCAACTCGTCGGCCTTCACCGCGGCGTCGACGTACTTCAACGTCGCGTCCCAGCACGCCGCGTTGTCGTAGCGCCGATCCATCGGATTGGGCAGACCGGCTCCGGCATCGCTCATCTCGACGCCTCCGAAGAAGAACGCGCCGAGCTTCACGGGAACATCACCTTCATGGGGAACCTCGTCTCCGTCATCGTGTCGACCTGCACCCGACGCTACGCCTCGCCGCCGACCATGGCCGCATCGTCGCGTCGTGACACCCGGCATCGTCACGCCGTGACGCCGGGCCCCGGCCGGCCGTGACGCCGGGCCCCGGCCGGACCGTTAGCGCGGGCTGCGCTTGGCGTCGTACAACTCCTCGTCCGCGTCCCGGAGCAACTGGCTGAGGCTGTCGCCCGAGGTGCCACGCGCCACCCCGATCGACACGGACACGTCGATCGCGCCCACGTCCGTCATCGCCGCCCACGCCAAGCTGGTTCGGACCCGTTCGACGAGCGCGTCGATGTCCTGATCGGCGATCTCCGTCGCGACGATCACGAACTCGTCGCCACCGAAGCGGGACACCACGTCGCCGGCGCGGCACGAGGCCCGCAGGCGCATCGCGACGCTCTGCAGGACCTGATCACCGACGGCGTGCCCGAAGCGATCGTTCACCCGTTTGAAGTTGTCGATGTCCAAGAACAGCACGGCCGAGGTCCCCGCGCGACCGGCTTCGGCGTGCGCGTCGAGCGCGTCGCCCAGCCCGGCACGGTTCAGAACGCCGGTCAACGAGTCCGTGATCGCCCGCTCGCGCAGCTCACGGAATCGCCGATCTTCGTTGAGCGCGAGCCGGATCATGTCGCGGCCGATCGACCAGTGACGGTACGGGCGCAGCTCGAGGGCGAAGTCGTACGCCGACCACCGCATCATCCGCGCCGGCTGAGCGTGATCGGTATCGACGTCCTCGATGCGCACGATCCACAGGCAGCGCATGCCCATCGCTTCGGCCATCGTCCGTGCCGGGCCAGGCAGCATGTCGGACACCCGGGCAACCGTGAGCGGTTCGGGATGCAGCGGCAGGGCGAGGACCTCCGCCGAGAACATCGCGTCGACGACGCCTGGCGGATCCTGCGTCGCCAGGTGCGTTCCGTCGGGGTCCTGCCAGTACACCGCCGACGGCCCGCGGTTCGTGCGGAATCCGTCCTCTTCGACGTAGTCGACGATCGACAGCATCGTCTCGGCCAGCGGGCGGTGGTGGATGATGTGGTCGAGCACGTTCGGCAGGCCCTCCAGATCGAGCGATCGGACCACCGTCACGGCCAGCGCGCCGATCTGCTCGTCGTCGATCCGGTTCTCCATCCGAACCAGGCACGGCAACCAGTGCCCGTCGCGGTGGCGGATGCGGATCTGGGCCGACGGCGCGACTAGCTCGCGGCCGACCGTCGCCAGGTCGGGCGTGTCGAATCGCGACCAGTTCTCCAGGTGGGCGTCGACGAATGCCTGATCTTCGGGGTGGACGATCAGCTCGTCGGGATGGGTGACCGGGTCGAAGCCGAAGATCCGGCGCCACGCCGTGCTCGACCATCGCACGACCATCTGTGCATCGAACAGCACGGTCGCTGTGCCGGACGCGGCGTCCATCGCACGAAATGCGCGCTCGTCCCAATCCGAGATGGGCATGGTCCCCGGATCGTAGCGGGGCCCGATGCCCCCGGAACAAGTGCCGCCAGGGCCGAGCGCGATGTGACGACCTACCGGGTCGCCCTACCGGCTCGCGCGCCCGACGTTCAAGTCGACGTCGCCGCCGATCCCGTCGACCCGGCCGACGTTGCTCCACTGCCACACGTCCCAGTCGACGTCCTCGGGCCGCTCGAACAGCCGTCGCTCCCAGATCGGTCGGGCGAACGTGGTCGTGATCGCGTACTTCGCCTCGACGGGCGGGGAGACGTACAGCAACACCTGCCGCCCGGTCGCCTGCTCGATGCGGTCGAGGAACACCGACAGCTCGCGGCGCAGGACCGCAACCGCGGGCCGCGCCGCGCAGTTCTTCTCGAACTCCAGATCCACCGACGGTGCGAGGTCTGACTGCCCGCTGGGCACGGTGCGCAGGAAGTTCGCCGCCTGGTCGGCGCCGGTGCGACACAGGGTGAAGAAGTGGTATGCACCGACCTTGATGCCGGTGCGGCGGGCGCCGCTCCAGTTCTCGGCGAAGCGCTCGTCGACGGTGTCTCCACCCTCGGTCGACTTGATGTAGGCGAACTCGATGCCGTCGTCGGCGACGGCTGCCCAGTCGATCTCGCCCTGGTAGTGGGACACGTCGATGCCCCGCCGCTCCCCCGCGCGCAACGCCGGCCACGGCTGGCGATCGCGCCAGACGAGCATCGCCCCGACGGTGGCCGCTCCGACAAGGCCGAGGATGACCAGCCATCGGCTCGTGGCACCACGCAGCCGCCAGAACCGTCGAAGCCCGGTGCCGTCCCGCTCGCCGGGACGATGGTGCACCGACCAGCGCGTGCGGTGCAGCTTTGCCGGGCGCAGCGAGCGCTTGCGCTTCGCCGGTCGGTTGGTCAGCCGCGCCTTGCGCTTCTCCTCCCGCCGCCCCCGCCACCCGGCCGAGCTCCGGTCGGGTTCGGGTTTCGCGGACCGTGACCGTGCCACTCGGCCGATCCTACGAGGGCGGCGTCGCCCCGCTGCGGAAGCCCGACCGCGTGACGGGCCGGACTCCTGGGCGCGGATGGTGGCGGGTGCGCACGGTGTCGGGCGTCGCGGAGCGGGCGTACGACGCCCGCGCTCGGCGGAGTTCCCCGCCAGCTGGCCGCATCAGCAGCATCCACGGGCTCGCCGGAGCAGCGCCCGAACTGATACCCTCCAGGGTATGTGTCGACGAGTGACGTGCAAGAAGTGTGGCAAGCCGAGTTGGGCTGGTTGCGGTGCCCATGTGGAGATGGTGCTGGGTGACGTGCCGCCGGCCGAGCGCTGCCAGGGCCACCGCGACGACCCCACCGATGGTGGCTTCCTGAAGCGCCTGTTCCAGCGCGCCTGACCGCATGCCAGTCCCTGCCGACGACCAGAAATCGGTCGGCTCGCGCAGCGCAACGACGAGAACGGGGCCATGCTGGAGGGTGGAAAAGGAGTTCGTATGAGGACCACAGGTTTCTCGTGCCGGTTCGCTGCGGTCGCCGCACTGGCGATGCTCGCCGGCTCCGTTCTGTCCACCGACGCGTTGGCGTCCACCGGCCCCGCGCGGGCCGCCACGGCCTGCTCCACCCCGTGGGGCTCGTCCGTCAAGCGGACGACACGCGTCGAGCCCGGCCCGCCGATGTACAACGTCCGTGCGGCAACCCACCCGTGCTTCGACCGCATGGTGATCGACGTCAAAGGCGTCGTACGCGGTTACAACGCCCAGTACGTGAGCCGGGTCACCGGCCTGGCGAGCGGCAATGTCGTCGCGTTGCGCGGCACGGCGTTCATCTCGATCGTCTTCGGCGCGACCGACCACGACCTTCAAGGTCATCTGACCTACCCACGCGTCGGCGGACGCGAGTTGGTCAAGGTCACCGGCTGGCCGACCTTCAGGCAGATCGCCTGGGCCGAGTCGCAGGAAGGGCTGACCCAGATCGGGCTCGGCGTCCGTGCCCGGCTGCCGTTCCGCGTGATCGTGCTCAGTGGTCCGACCGCCGGCTACACCCGCGTGGTGATCGACGTCGCCCACCGCTGGTGAGCTGACCGCGCCTCACCACCCGCCCGCACACCGGCGATGGGGGGGGTGCGGACGACTCGATTGCTCAGCCGGTGCCGCGCGGCCCGAGGAGCGCGAACACCGCGCCTTGCGGGTCGACCGCCACGACGATGTGCGCGCCACCGGGGACCTCGGCCGGCCCGTGCGAGACACTGCCACCGGCTGCGTCGATGCGCTGAACAGCAGCGTCGACGTCGTCGACGCCGAAGTACGCCAGCCACATCGGCACGGGAGCCTCGGCGAGGCCCATCATCCCGCCGATCTCGGCGTCGCCCGCCTTGAATACCTGGTACGTACCCATCGGACCCATGTCGTACGCCTCGCTCCTCGTCCAGCCGAACAGGCCGGAGTAGAAGTCGAACGCCGCAGCGGGGTCCGAGCTGGCCAGTTCGTTCCAGCCGCCGTGCCCGGCGGCGGACTGGTCGAACGCGAAACCGGTGGGCGGCTCGTCCCTCGGCAGCGGCTGCATCAGGCCGAACGCGGCGCCCTGCGGGTCGGCGCACATTGCGAACCGCCCGTTGTCCGGAATGTCGGACGGTTCCACCATCACCACACCCCCGGCCGACTTCACGTCCGCCGCGCTCGCGTCGCAGTCGGTGGTGGTGTAGTAGATCACCCAGTTCGGTGGCGGCGCGCCTTCCTGGTCGGCCACGCTCATCATCCCGGCGACCATCACACCGTCGGGCGCCGATGCGAGGTGATAGGTGAAGCCGGGCATGCCGGCATCGGCGACGGACCACCCGAAGACGTGGCCGTAGAACCCGGCCGCCGCGGCGAGGTCCGAGGTCCCCAGCTCGTACCAACACGGCCTTCCCTGCGGCGTGTTCATCCGTGTGCTCCTTCTCGATCGAGCGACCAGTCTCGCGCGGGCGTGACAGGGTTGGAGGATTGCTGCGCCGGATCGTCCGGCAAGCGTCAACGATCCTGCCAGGTGCAGACGCACACCTCATTGCCGTCGGCGTCGGCCAGCACCCACCACGACCTGGCGAACTGGTCGGTGACCATCCGCCCGCCAGCAGCCAACGCGGCGGCGATCCGCGGCGCGGCGACGTCCTCGGGCACGTTGACGTCGAGGTGGATGCGGCCCCGGCCAGCGCGCGGTTCGTCGATCTGCTGGAACCACACCGACGGGCCACCGCGTCGTGGGTCGTGCAACTCGGTGCCGACCTGCTGGTAGTCCAGCACCGCCGCCCAGAACGGCCGGATCCGGTCGGCGTCGAGTGTGTCGATGGCGATCTCCGTGACCTGCCCGGCCGCCCGCTCGGCACGTGCGCCAGCTGCTGCGGCAAGGCCGGAGATCGTTCGCGCCAGGCTGACGTCGGCGTCGGTCAAACCTCCGGCGGCATGCGTCGTCAGCCGGACAGCGACACGATCCGGGTAGCGCACCTCCAGGTCCGGGTGATGCACCGCAGCCTCCGCCGCGTCAGCGATCGAGGCAACCAGCCGCGCCGCGGCCGTGAAGCTGCCCGCCCGGTACTCCGCGCGGATGGTCCGCAGCACCACCCGCCAGTCGTCCAACCCGTCGAGCGCGGCGACCTCGGCAGGGGTCAGCGGTACGTAGTTCACCGGCACACTTAACCAGACCCCACGCCCGCGGGGTGCCAGCTGGACGCGACGTTGCCGGTCTCGCACGGCGGGTCTTGTGACTGCCTGACGGTCCGAGATCCAACGAGGCCCCGATGGGCAAGGTCGTGCAACGCCGTCCTGGTTCGCCGCGCGAGGATTCCGGGTACTCGGTATCGACGCGACCGATCGTCCGGCCGCGCGACACGACGGCGACCTTGAATCTCAGTGCCGTAATTCAAGGTTCTCGGCCTCTCGCCATTACATCGGACCATCACCTGTGATTGGACCTTACAAAGTCTCGCTCAAATAGTAAGTTAGATCACGCTACGCTTTACATGTGCTGGTGCAGCGGTTCAAGCAGAGTCCGGTCGGCGTTCTGGTGCCGATCAGCGGCTTCGACCCGCGCTTCGGCGAGGACTACGAGCACTGGGCTTTCGTGCCGCGCCCGCTCCCCGAGGAGATCGCTCTGGGTCCGCGCACGTGGGCGCTCGCCGCTGAAGCGATGCTGTCAATCGGAAGGCTCGACCAGGCTGGCCGGCAGATCCCCAATCCTGCCCTGCTGCGGCGGCCCACGCTCCGACGCGAGGCGCAGAGCACCTCTGCCCTGGAGGGCACCTACGCGCCTCTGACCGAGGTCCTGCAAGTTGATCCCGACGACCTGCCGCGCCGGTCACCGGAACTCCTCGAAGTACTGAACTACGTTCGCGCCGCCGAGCACGCCTACCTTGCCGTCGCAGACCGGCCGCTGAGCCTGCAGCTGGTACTCGAGCTGCATCAGCTGCTCGTCGGCGGCACGCGAAGCGACGGCCGAGACGCAGGCAAGGTCCGGAGCCATCAAGTGGTGATCGGCGCTGCCTCGGGGCGAGTCCGAGACGCACGGTTTGTTCCGCCTCCGCCTGGCCCCGACCTCGAGGCCGGACTGCGTGCCTGGGTCGACTGGGTGAAGGCGCCGCATCCGGCCCTTCCTCCCGTGGTCGCTGCAGCACTCGCCCACTACCAGTTCGAGACGCTGCATCCGTTCAACGACGGCAACGGGCGCATCGGGCGACTCGCCATTGTGCTGCACCTGATGCTGAGCGGAGCGCTACGCGAGCCACTGCTCACCCCGTCGCCATGGTTCGAGGCCCGGCGCAGTGACTACCAAGACGAGCTACAACGCGTCAGCGAGACGGGGAACTGGGATCGTTGGGTCGCCTTCTTCGCCACCGGTCTACGCGATCAAGCGGACGACACGACTCGCAAGGTCGATGAGCTTGTCGCAGCCCACAATCGAGCCAAGGAACTTTGCCGCACGAGTAGCGTTCGCGGGACCGCCCTCGATGTTGCCGAGGGCCTCATCGAACGTCCGATCGTGACGCCAACCTGGGTGCAGCGCCACTACGGCGTGAGCTACCCCGCAGCCAACAACGCCGTCGCCCGGCTCGAACAGCTCGGCCTGCTTCGCGAGACCACGGGCGGCACCTACGGGCGGGTCTTCGCGGCCGACGACGTCCTTCGAATCCTCGAGCGCTGACCGAGACCCCGCCGAGCGACCGGCACGCCTCAGCAGTGAAGCGCTGAAGCGCCCCGGGTTTCGTGGCTGCCAACCCGTTGGTTGGGGAGCCGGGTTCTGCGCGTCGGCAGCCTTCGTGCATATCCGCCTTGCGAATCGCACACCCCTGGCGCATACTGGTCTTGCCTCGGGCAAGCGCCCTTGGAAGTGGACCCGGTTGCCCACCCGTAGGTGGGGGAACCGGGTTCTGCGCGTTAAGGCCGAAGTTCGATCACTCGCTGCATGAGCGGCTCGATGAGGATCTGCCAGTGCACTCCTGCACCCGCAGCCCACGTGATGCCGTCGGCGATGCCCAGCATGGCTTCACGTCGGGCCGTGCGGTGCTCGAAGACAAGCGGCGGCTCGGGCTGTCTCAACTTCGAGATGATCCGCGCGTCCTCGCGATCATCCTGCCGGCTTTCGAGGACGAGACGATCGACTCCCTGCGACTGCACTTCGCTCAGGAGCGCTGCCAGGCACGCTTCGCGAGCGACGAACTCGGTGATGCCGTGCCGACGGTGGCAGACCACGACGAACGCTTGCACCGGGAGTTCGGCGATCGATGCCAGGAGGATCCGCTTCTGCGCATCGACCTCGTTGTTGAAGTGAAGGCGACGACCTCGCGTGGGTAGCGCACCGATGGCTGCACGGGTGGCCGCGAGGTGGCGAGCCTCGATCAGCACGCAGCCCATGAGGTAGCGCTGGCCGCGGATCGACTCGTCGACGAACGCGTCGGTGGGACGGAACCTTCGGCTCACTTGCCGTCTCCCTTCAGCATCTCGCCGAGGCCGGCGGCGACTGCTTGGTCGGCGGCGGCGAAGGCGTGGGCGTAGACGCGCAGGGTCATCGCTGGGTTGGCGTGGCCAAGGCGGCCGGCGACGGTTCGCACGTCGTGGCCTTGGCCAATCGCAACCGTCGCCGACCAGTGGCGCAGATCGTGCAGCCGCCACTTCGGGTCGATGCCCGACATCTGGCGCGCTCGCTTCCACCACCAGCTGA
>CAZMHG010000053.1:0-11101 GCA_964565975.1 uncultured Ilumatobacteraceae bacterium
CTTCGCGGTGTTCGGCGGCTCGTCCGACGACGTCTCCACCAACCCGCGCGCGACCGCCGAGCCGTCGTGGGTCCCCAACACCGAGACCCTCTACCCGGGCGCCGGCGAGACCGATCCGCCGGTCACCGCGACGCCGACCACCGACCCGACCGGCACCGCCGAGGCCGAGCTGCGGGCCTGCGAAGCACGCGCCCGGACGTCGCCGCTGACCGTCGCCTTCGAGCCGACCAAGACGATGACGGTCGGCAGGTTCGACAGCGTCGAGGTGATCGCGGCACAAGGATCGAAGATCCCGTCGGGCGTGACGCTCCCGGGCAACCCGGCGATGGAGACGGCGACGTTCGACCAGGCGCACTGCGAGATCACCGCCAAGCTGTACGGGTCGGACTTCACGATCAAGGACGACGGGACCAACACCCAGTCGTTCATCGACGGGACGGCCCCGTTCCGGTTCCGTTGGAAGGTCCGCCCGGACAACGTCGCCGCCACCGAGCTGCGCGTCGAGCTGACTGCCAAGGGCCTGTCCGGCGTGGTCGGCCAGCCGTGGAGCGCCACGGTGACGATCGCCGTCAGGGCCGCGGCCGAGTCCTCGTGGCTGGCGCGCAACATCGGCAAGGTGCTCACCGCGCTCGGACTGGCGATCATCGCCGCGCTCGGCACGGCGATCGTCGCGCGGGTGGTCGGCACGGTCGATCGCCCCGGCCTGTTCTCCGCGTACTGGAACAAGCTCGCCGGCAAGCGTGGCCAGGCGCCGGCCAACGCGGCGCACCCCGCAGAGCCGGCCACGCCATCCACCAGCGCACCCGCGGCGCCGTACCCGACCGCACCCTCGCCCCCTGGCACACCCTCGGACGCGCCCGCGTCGCCGGACCCGGCCGAGACCGCTTCGCAGGCCCTTGCGCCGCCGGACGCGAACGAGTCGCCCGCGGTACCACCGGCCCCCGATGCGCACCCACCGGACGGCGAAGCAGACCACTGACCTCAGCCGCGGCCGGCGAGCGGGCAGCTCACCAGTCACTGCATCTATTGAAGTGATGGGAACTGCGGCGATACGCTGGCACCGTGCACAGCGCGACTGGTGACGAACGCGACGCGGTGGTCATCGGCGCCGGGGTCGGCGGGCTGTGCGCCGCGGCCCGGCTCAGCGCGCAGGGCATGCGGGTCACCGTCGTCGAACGGCTCCGCCGGATCGGCGGTCGCTTCGGCACCCGGGTGATCGACGGGTTCAAGCTGCCCACCGGTGCGTTCATGATCGCCACCGACGACCCGCTGGCATGGACCTTCGCCGACCTCGGGATCGACTTCCCGGTGCGCGACGCCACGACCCGGCCGAGCTACCTGCTCCATGGCGAGCGCGTCGAGATCGGCGCGCGGGGCGGGTTGCGGGCGATCACTGCCGCCGCGGCGGCCCGGGACGGCTCGGACGTCGATGCGCTGATGGCCACGTTCCGCGGCGCGCTCGGCGCCAGCGCGCCGCTACCGGCGATCCCGCTCCCGGACTGGTTGCGAAGCGTCGGCGCCGGCCCCACCGTGATCGACGTCTTCGAGGCCAACACCCGTGCGTACCTCGCGGTCAACGCCGCCGAGGTCGACGCGGCGGGGTACTTCGCCTATCTCCGAACCGCTGCCGGCGGCTCGCGCTACGGCGTCCCGCCGGACGGCGCGCGGTCGGTGGTCGGGGCGTTGGCCGCGTTCGTCGAGCGCAACGGCGGCCGGGTCGTCCTCGGCAACGCCGCCGCGTCGATCGAGGTGGACGACGACGAACGCGTCACCGGGGTCTCGCTGAACGACGGGACACGCGTCGGCGCATCGCTGGTCATCTCGGATGTCGGCCTGGCCACCACCAAGGCGCTTCTCCCGGACGTTGCCGCTGCGCGGGTGCCCGACCCGCCCGCGCAGCGCAACGCTCCGGGAGTGGCGACGTTCATCGCCAGCGAACAGCCGTTCTTCGACGACCTGGCGATCACGGTGGTCGGTAGCCGGGCGGTGTGCATCATCACCACCCCCACGCTGCTGGCCCCCGAACTGGCCCCGCCCGGCTGGCACTTCACCGAATGCCTGAGCACGTTTCGCGACTCTGCTGCGCAGGACGACGTCCAGGGCGAGATCGCCCGGCACATGGCCGACGTCGACGACCTGCTCCCGGGTTGGCGCGAGCGCGGCCGGCTGCTGCAGACCGCCACGTATCGCGGCGAGTGGCCCGTCGCGCGCACGTGGCACGGGTTCGACCCGACCGGCCGGTTCCCGATCCGCGGGCTGGCACTGGTCGGCGATTCGATCAAGGCGGTCGGGTGGACTGGCGTGGGAGCGTCCGCCGAGACCGCCAAGCTCGCCGTCGAGGGATTGATGGAGGTCGTCCGATGAGCCGTTCCGCCCACTCCGTGCTGATCCTGCCGGGCTTCTTCACCGGGCACGGATCGATGGCCCCGCTCTCCGCGGCGATCGCCGCGGCCGGGTACCACCCGCGTTCGTGGGCGCTCGGTCTGAACCATGGGCCGACCCCGCGAATCATCGAGGGCATGGACCAGCGGTTGATCGAGATCCACCACCAGAACGGCGGGCCGGTCAGCCTGATCGGCATCAGCCTGGGTGGTGTGTTCGCGCGCACGCTCGCCCGCCGGCACCCGGACTTCGTCGACCGGGTGATCACCATCGGTGCACCGTTCCGGTTCCGCGAGCGCGAGACGGCTACCACCCTGGTCGACGTGATGTGGCGCATGCAGCTTGGCCGCTACGTGCCCGACGCGTTGGAGGAGATGCGGCAGCCGGAGGAGGACAAGCCGGCGCTGACGATGCCGGCGACGTCGATCTACTCGCGGGTCGACAACATCGTGCCATGGGCCCGCTGCTTGGAAGGACCGGGGCCGTTGCGCGAGAACGTCGAGATCCTCGCGACCCACGTCGGCCTAGCGTTCCACCCGCTTACGTACTACGTGGTCCTCGACCGTCTTGCGGCGCGCACAACACATTGGCGCCCGTTCCAGCCGCCGCCGTGGTTGCGCCCGGTGTACCGGCATCCGGCGACGTTCGACACCGAGCGGGCACGGCGCAACGAGCCCGCTGCGGCAGGGTGATGGTGCACCGATGCGACAGATGAGCGGCCTCGACGCGAGCTTCGTCAACCTCGAGACGCCGCGCACCCCGATGCATCTCACCAGCCTGCTGATCTACGAGCAGCCCGACGGCCGCCCGGCGGTCTCCTACGAGCAGGTCCTCGGACGCCTCGCCAGCATGCTCGCCAGCGTGCCGACGTTCCGCCAGCGCATCGCCCGCGTCCCGCTCAACCTCGGGCGCCCGTGGTGGGTGGACGACGAGGCGTTCGACCTCGAGTTCCACGTCCGCCACCTGGCCCTGCCGGCCAATGCCGGGTGGCGCGGTCTGTGGACCCAGACGGCGCGGCTGGCCAGCCGCCCGCTCGACCTCAGCCGGCCGCCGTGGGAGATCACGATGATCGACGGCCTCGACGATCTGCCCGGTCTGCCACCGCGTTGCTACGGGCTGATCATGAAGACCCATCACTCGGCGATCGACGGCGCGTCGGGCATCGAGCTGCTCAACCGGCTGCAGTCGCCGTCGCCCGACGACGACAACGAGCCGGCCGGCGACGCGGCGTGGACCCCGCAGCGCGCGCCGTCGGAGCACCAGCTGCTGCTGCTCGGCGCGATGAGCACGCTGTCCGAACCGTGGGCGATGGCCAAGGTCGCCTGGCAGGCGACGCCGGCGATCGGCCGGGTGCTGTCGGGTGTGCGACACCACGACTTCGCGATCCCCAAGACGCTCGGCCGCGCGCCACGCACGCGGCTGGGCGGCAACGTCACCGGCCAGCGCCTGGTCGCCGGTGTCGACATCGACCTGGCCGACATCCGCACGATCCGTGCCGCGGTGCCGGGTGCCACGGTGAACGACGTGTTCCTCAGCCTGGTCGGCGGCGCCCTGCGCGCCTACCTGACCGAGCACGACGACCTGCCTGCCGAGACGTTGGTGGCGATGGCGCCGATCTCCACGCGCACCGACTCGTCGGCCGGCAACCAGGTGTCGACGATGTTCGTTCCGCTACGCACGGACGTCGCCGACCCGCTGCAACGGCTGGCTGCGGTGCGCGACGGGACGGCCGAGTCCAAGGCGCTGACCAACGCGATGGGCGCACGCCTGCTCACCGGGATGGCCGAAGCGGCGCCGTCGGCGCTCACCGCGCTGGGCATGCGCCTGGCGGCGCGCGTCGGCGCCTCCAGTCAGGCCAACCGGCTGTTCAACACGATCGTCACCAACGTGCCCGGCCCGCAGGTGCCGACCTACTTCTGCGGCGCGCGCCTACGCGCCCACTACGGGTTCGGTCCGGTCCAGGATGGCCTGGCGCTGTTCCACAGCCTGATGAGCGCCGACGGGCGGGTGTTCTTGTCGATGACCGCGGACCGCACGCGTGTGCCCGACCTCGAGGCCTACCAGGCGATGGTCGCCGACACCGTGGCCGAGTCGCTCACCGCCGCCCGCCGGTGACGTCGGCGGCGATGTCCAGGAAGGCCGACATCGCGTCCGGGTAGGAGGTGGTCGGGCCGCTGGCGCTCTCGGCCAGCAACCGTTGCAGCTCGGCCGGCGACAGCCCGGCCGGCGACAGCCCGGCCGGCAACGTCACCGTCGGGTGCTCCACCGCGGCGGCCAGCCGGATTGCCCCACCGCAGGACACCACGACCTGGCCGTTGATCGCACTCGTCGGGTCGACCAAGGCGGTGACGACCGGTGCGACCAGGTCGGCATCCATCGCGTCACGCAGCGACTCGTGCATCGCCTCGGTCATCTGCGTGGTGGCGTACGGCAGCAGCACGTTGGTGTACACGTTGCGCGACCCGCCCTCGCGGGCCATCGCCCGGCCGAGGGCGATGATCGCCCCCTTGCTTGCCGAGTACGCGGCTGCACCCAACTCGCCGTGCAGCCCGGCGCCGGAGGCGACGAGGACGATCCGTCCGGCGCCGCCCGCGCGCATCTCCGCGGAGCAGGCCATGGCGATGTGTGCCGTGCCGGCGACGTTGGTCGCCATCACCGCGTCGAAGGCGGCCGGCGTCGAGCGGTGGAACATCGCCCGGCCGGCGATCCCCGCGCTCGTGACCAGGAAATCGACCGCACCGAACCGGTGGGCGGCGGCGAGCATCGACGCCACGGCGCCGGGGTCGGTGACGTCGCTGTACTCGGCGACGGCGGTGCCGCCTGCGTGGCGGATCTCGTCGACCACGCGGTCGGCCGGCCCGCGGCCATCGCCGTCGACCTCGCGGTTGCGGTTGTTGACCACCACCGCCGCGCCTGCTGCAGCCAGATGGCGGGCGAACGCCCGCCCCAACCCCTTGCCGCCACCGGTGACGATGCCGCACGATCCGCTCAGCGGACTGCTCTTCCTACTCACTTCTGTAAGTGTATAGATTTGAGGGATGCCCGCTCTTCCCGCACTCCGCCAGCTCGTGTTCCTCGCCGCCGACCTGGACGCCACGCTCGCCGCGGCACGCCACCAGCTCGGCCTCGGCGCCGGCGTGACCGACGAGGAGGGCATGGCTGCGCTCGGCTTCGTCCACGAGGTCCTGACGATCGACCAGACCTACCTGGAGTTCACCGCGCCGTCAGGCCCCGACACGATGCCCGGCCGCCTGGTCGCCAAGCGCGGCGATCTCGGCTACATGGTCGTGCTGCAGGTCGCCGATCTCGACGAGGTGAAGCAACGCGCCGCGGCGATCGGCGCCCACCCCGTGTTCGAGACGCCGTACGACGGGAACGTGATCAGCCAGTGGCACCCGCGGGTGTTCGGCACCCTGCTGGAGATCGACCAGACCGACCCGATCGACGGCTGGCACTACGGCCCGCAGGCCCAGGCCAACGCGTGCACCGACGTCGTCGGCGACATCCGCTCGATCGACGTCGCCGTGGAGCAACCCGCCTCGGTCGCCGGGCGGTGGGCCGCGCTCCTCGGGATCGACGTCGCCGGCGACGGCACCAGCCTGGACCTGGCCGGGCGGACGGTGGCCTTCGTCCCCGTCGGGCCTGCCGGCGAAGGCCTGGTCGCCGTCGACCTGCCGACCACCGACCCTGCCCGGCAGGGCACCGCGGTCACCATCTCCGGCGTCGCCTTCCGCCTCGTCGCGCCCTGATCCGGCGCCGGACCTAGCGCTTCGTCGACGGGTTGACCACGCCGATCAGCCGGGCCACGGAACGCTCCCAACGCACCGGGTCGAGCGCGTACTGGGCGCGGGCCTCGACCGCCATCCGGTCGGTGTCGACGATGCGCTCGCCGCGGGCCATCGCCCGCAGGCCGGCCCTGGCGATGTCGCGCGGGTCCTCCTTGGCGCCCTCGACGTGGTCGGCCATGCGCGTGTCCACCGAGCCGACGATCAGCGCGGTGACCGTGGTGGACTGCGGCTCGAGCTCTGCCCTGGCGATCGTCGACAGGAACAGCGCGGCCGACTTTGCCGGCGAGTAGCCACCCATGAACGCGGTCGGGATCGCCCCGGCGACCGACAGCACGTTGACGATCGCGCCGCCGCCGTTGGCGGCCAGCACCGGTGCGAACGCGCGGGTCATGTTGAGCACCCCGAAGTAGTTGACCTCCATCTCCGCCCTGGCGATGTCCGGGTCGGCGGCGAGGATCAGCCGGTCGCGGCCGTGCAGGCCGGCATTGTTGATCAGCACCGTGCAGTCGGCGCACCGATCGGCCGCGGCGTGCACGGACGCCGGTTCGGTGACGTCCAGCCGGACCGCGATCGCCCCCGCAGCAGTGAGCGAGTCGGGTACCTCGGCGACGTTGCGCGCCCCGCAGTACACCGTTGCCGCGCCACCGTCGAGGAGCTGCTCGACGAACGCCTGGCCGATGCCGCGGTTCCCTCCGGTGACCAGCGCAACGCACCCTTCGACCACAGCTGCCATCTCGTCTCCTCCGGTCGGCGGCCTGCCACGACGCTACAACAACAGCAGCTAACGGGCGGCCGCGGGGAAGCGGTACGGCGCGAACACCGTCGGTTCGAGCACCCCGGGCTCGGCAGCAACGACGACGGGGATCGACTGCATCACGATCCCCGCGGCGATGTACTGGCCGGCCGTGGTGCGCGTGCCGGTCCCGGCCGGTTCGTGGAGGTCGATCGTCATCGTCGCCTCGGGCAGCCCGCGCATGTGGATCGTCCAGTGCGGCCGGCCGGCGTAGCGCGCCAGGGTGGGGTCCATGGTCCAGATGATCGCCAGCGAGATCCGCCGCTGGCCACCGGCGACGAGATGCCACCGCCACTCGGTTGCCGCTACCGTCCCGGCGGCGATCGTGCCCGATCGCAACGCCAGGTCGTGGGTGGCCAGTTCGACGTGATGGTCGGGGACGATGTCGTAGTCGTCGAGCCCCAACTGGTCGGCCATGAACGACAGCGTCTCGCCGTACAGCGTGCGGTACAGGCCGGGCAACGGCCCGGCGAGCAGGTCGGTCGTCGCCGGGTCGGTCCCCATGCCCATCACGGTGAAGACGAAGTCGGGGCTGACCATCCCGCTGGCGTCGAACAGCTCGACGATCTCGATCGACTGCAGGTCCAATGCCGTGCTGGCGAGGGCCATCGTGATCCGCTCGCCGATCACGCCCGGGCTGACCCCGACGCCGAACAGGCTGGTGCCGCCGGCCTGGCAGGCGTCGGTGAACATCGCCAGACGCTCGGGGCCGTGCGCCCGTGGGTAGTGGTTGCCGACCGTCGTGATCACGTTCTTGCCGCTGCGGAGCAGCGCGCAGATCTCCGCGTCGAAGCGCTCGTAGGGCACCTGCAAGCGCGGTGTGTGGATCACGACGTCGGCGGCGAGCGCCAGGATCTGGGCGTCGTCGGTGGTGCCCGCCACGCCGGTCGGCGGCCGGCGGGCGATCGCTCCGGCGTCGCGGCCGGCCTTGCGGTCGTCGTACACCCGCAGGCCGACCAGCTCGCACGCCGGCGAGTCGAGCACGGCCCGCAGGCAGGTCTTGCCGATCGAGCCGGTCGCCCACTGGATCACCCGGAAGCGGTCGCTCACTCCTCGGATACTACAGTAGTCAAAGTTTCCCATTGCCGTCGGAGTGCCGGCTTGTCGATCTTCAAGCTGGCGGTGCGCGGCATCTCGCGCACGAAGCGCACCTCGGTCGGCTTCTTGTACGAGGCGATGCGGTCGCGTGCAGCCTGGATGATCGCCGCCTCGCCCAACGCCGGATCGCTGACCACCGCGACGGCGACCACGGTCTCGCCCCACCGGTCGTGGGGTACGCCGATGACGGCGATCTCGGCCAGGCCGGGCAGGTCGGCGAGCGCGCCCTCGACCTCGGCCGGGTACACGTTCATCCCGCCCGTCACGATCATGTCCTTCGATCGGTCGGTGACGTACAGGAAGCCGGCGTCGTCCATCCAGCCGACGTCGCCGGTGCGCAGCCGCCCGTTGATCACCGACTCTGCGGTCAGGTCGGGGCGGCGGTAGTAGCCGGCGAACAGCGTGTCACCGGCCACGCTGATCTCGCCCACCGAGCCGGGCGGCAGCGGGTTGTCGTCGTCGTCGACGATCGCCAGGTCGGCGATGTGCACGGCGCGGCCGGCGCTGGCGAACACATCGGCCGCCTCGCCGGACGTCCAGTCGCCGTCCTCGGTGCGCGTCACCGGTGCACCGGTCTCGGTCATCCCGTACGACTCGGCGAAGCGCGGCCCGACGGCGTCGACCACGGCGCGCACGGTGACCGCCGGCATCTTCGACCCGGAGTGCATCGCGACGCGCAACGTGCCCAGCAGTTCGGGCCGGCGGTGCACCTGCTCGACGAAGGCACCGGCCAGCGGCGTGGGCACATAGGTGAGCTGCGAGCGCTCGGCGACCATCCGGTCGAACCACTCGTCGGGTGCCAGGCCGGCCATGAACGAGACCTCGCCACCAAGGAACAGCGTCGGCAGCAGCACACCCCAGATCCCGGCGACGAACGACAGGGTGCCGGTGAACGCACACCTGCTGCGTGGGCGCATGTCGAAGTGCACCGGCATGTGCTGGATGATCCGTGTCATCGTGCGCTGGTTGTGCATCACGCCCTTGGGCTGTCCGGTGGTCCCGCTGGTGTAGCCGACGATCGTCAGATCCTCCGGGCCACGGGGAACGGCGGGGACGTCGGGGCGCGCCGCGGCCAGCACGTCGGCCCAGCGCAGGTGCCGGCCGGCGAGGTCATCGCCGATCCCGATCACGCTGGTGCCCGGCGCCCAACCACCCAGCGCCTCGACCTGGGGCGCGACGCTGTCGGTGTACACGAAGCCGCGGGCGTCGGCTTCGGCCAGGATCGGTTCCAGCTCGCGGGAGCGCAGCCGGTCGTTGACGTGGATCGCCGGGAACCCGCCGATCAGGCAGCCGAGGTACGCCTCGACCGCTTCGGCGCGGTCGGCAGCCATGATCGCCACGTGGTCCCCCGGCCGCAACCCCATCCCGGCCAGCGCGTTGGCCAGCCGGGCGGCGTTGCCCAACAGTTCGGCGTGGGTCCGCTGGATCGGGCCGTGGCGGAGCGCGGTGCGGTCCCCGCCCCGCCGGAGCGCCGCGGCGAGCAGCGAGCCGACGGTCAGGCTCATGCTCAGAGCCCGGTGTCAGCGGCGAGCTCGTCGCGCAGCTGCCGCTTGAGGATTTTGCCCAGCGGGTTGCGCGGCAGTTCGGTGCGCACCTCCAGCCGCTGTGGCAGCTTGTAGACGGCGATCTCCTGGTCGCGCAGGTGCCCGACCAGCTCGTCCAGTTCGATCGACGCACCGGGCCGCGGCACGACCACGGCGCAGACCTTCTCGCCGAGGGTGTCGTCCGGGTAGCCGACGATGGCGACCTCGGCGACGGCCGGGTGGCTGGCGACCATCGTCTCCAGCTCGGCCGGCGCGATGTTCATCCCACCGCGGATGATCAGATCCTTGGAACGGTCGACGTATCGCAGGAACTCGTTGTTCGGCCCGTCGATCACGAACATGTCACCAGTCTTGAGGAAGCCGTCGGGGGAGAACGGGTTGGCCACGGTCTCGCGGTCCAGGTAGCCGCCGAACAGGCTCGGTCCCTTCAGGTACAGCTCGCCAGGTCGGTTCGGCTCGTCGATCTCCTCGCCCGGCTCGGTGTCGATCAGCTTGACCACCGTCGACTGCGCCGCAGGGAACGTCCACGTGCGGCCGCCGCCGTATCGCGGGAAGAACCGCGCGCGCTGGCCGGCGTCGGTCATCAGCTTGATGTCGGTCATCAGCGAGATGCCTTCGTTCGACCCGAAGTAGTTGATGATCGTGATGCCGAACCGGTCGTGCCAGCCCTGGACCATCCACTCCTGCAACGGTGCCGAGCCGGAGCCGATCTGGCGCAACGTGGAGATGTCGGCACCGGCGAGCAGTTCGTCGCGCTGGAGCAGCAGCGCCAGGAGCGCCGGCGGGGCGACGGTGTAAGTGATGCCCTCGTCGGCGACCTGGCGCAGGAACACGCCGAGGTCGAACGGTTGGTGCTGGACGAGCAGGCAGCCCGTGCGCAGCCACGGCAGGAGCATGCCGTTGATCCCCGCCATATTGACCAGCGGGAACGGGTTGAGCGCCCTGGCGTGGTGGTCGAGGCTCGGCGAGTACACGGTGTCGTGGCTCATCACCAGCCACTCGTAGTGGGCGCGCGGCACGCCCTTCGGGCGGCTCTCGGTGCCCGAGGTCCAGCACACGGTGATGCAGTCGTTGGGGTCGACGGGATGCGCCGCGATGTAGGTGGCGAGCGCGGCGCGGTCGGCGTCGGTCAACGCCGCGGTGGCTGCCGCAAGGTTGACGGTGCCGGGCACCTGCGTGGGGCCGATGGCGAACACCGTCTCCAGCGACGGGATCTCGCTGCGCATCGCCACGATCGACTCGGCGACCTGTCGATCGGCGATGCGGTCGCTGGTCAGGAAGCCCTTGATCTTGGCGATGTTGCCCAGCTCGACGATCTCCTTGCGCCGGTACTGCACCGGCAACGGCGAGATGATCGCGCGGACCCGCCAGATCGCCATGTAGGCGACCATCAGCTCGATCGAGTTGGGCAGTTGGACCGTGACGATGTCGCCCTCGCCGATGCCGTTGGCCAGGAGCACGGCGGCGAGGTCGGCGGTCTGGCGTTCCAGGTCGTT
>CAZMHG010000054.1:0-2820 GCA_964565975.1 uncultured Ilumatobacteraceae bacterium
CACGATCTCGCAGCTCGCCGGCAACAGCCAAGCTAGGCGAACTCACGCAGGATCTGAACGTGCCGCTGGTGTCGGCGGGCCTTCTCGTCCGCCGGCGGCACTCCTCCTAGAACGAGTGCGAGGCAGTGTAGACCGATACCGCCATGCGAGCCACATCAGCCCTGCGGCTACTACGAAGGTGTCGGACCAGGACCAGTCACCAACCGCTAGAGCTTGCACACTAAATATGACGACCAGCAGCACAACAACAAGGCTCAAACGGTCCACCAAGAAGGACAAACGCGGTGTGGCCATCACCATACCGTGAGGTTGTGGCAGGAATGACTACTCTGGAGGGCCGCCAGCCATTGTCTTGAGTAGGATCGCATGATCTCATCGTAACTTGCGTCGCTGAGCTGGCGGATGTCAAGAGCGATCACATCGGGGATGAGGTTGAGAGCTGACTTGACCTGGTCGCCGGCAGCATCGGGGTACGCATGACAGTAGACATAGGCGACCCGCCACGTAGCCAGCCCGCGGTCGGCGTCCTCGCCCGGCTGCTGGAGATGCTTGTCGAGCTGCTGCAGAGCGTCCCAGTACGACCGCGCGGTCGACACACACGGCAATGAGCCGGCAAGCGTTGCCAGCCGAATCATCGTGGCCCAGGCGGGCAACGGACCAGATGACCAGGGCGAGCTGGGCTGCTTCACACCACACGGCTGAATATTCATGTTGTACCTGGTCCAGGTGGACTGCGGGGACATCGAAGAGATCGACAGTAGTACGCCGGCAGGCCAGCTCGCCGCAGAACCGGCAAAGGCTTTCCACTCGTTCAGAGGCGCTGCTGTACGTCCTAGAGCGGTGTCAAGCTCTCCGAGAAGGTAGCCATCGAGCGAGGGTGGACCCTGGGCGAGGTCTGGCAACCAACCACCGGTACGCACATATCGGCCGATGTTCGCCTCCAGTGCGGGCAACCACGTGGGCCGTCCGGCACCCAGATACGGCACAAGGAACACCAGCTGTGACATGGTTGGCGCCGATATGTCGCCGCGAGCAACGCTCTCGATTGTACTGGTAAAGCTGGCCTCAAGTGGCAGTTCTGGAGGAGATTCGCCTGCCGTTATGAAGGCCCGAAGATAACTGTATGGGTCACAGCTGACCGTACATCCCGCCTTGGTGATCCGCTCCCACTCCCGGCGTAAGCAAACCGAGGCTGGGTAGTCCTCATGCGGACCCGTCAAGGCGAGGGTACCAGGGTCGTCTGGTGACGCTGCGCTGAGCCACGAGCATACGGTTGCCTCAGCTGGTCTGAGCGTATCCCGAATAGCTGCGATCTCGCTCACGCTTAGTCCCAAAGTGCTGCCGTCGGTCAGCAGGTCCTGCCGCAACCGAACTCTGCCATAATCGGCTGGGCTGTCGGTCAGAGGTCCTGTGTGCTGCAGCAGCCGCTTTGCCATCTGTTTGTAGCCTGCCTGACCGAGAAGCGTATGACCCTTTGTACCGTAGATGCGTTCGACGAGCGTGAGGTCAGCTACCACTCCAAAGTAGTAAGGATCGTTCATCGGCTGGCTAAGAAGCAGCTCACGAAATCGACTACTTACTAGTTCGTTCCCTACGGGTCGCCGCAACCCCCATTTTCCAAGCGCCAGAAGCGCGCCACGCCAGGTGGCGACCGAAGCCAGGGTGGCCGAAGGAGTCACCACTAGACCTGCCTGCGGACCACCGCGGACAACGAAGTCGGAGACGTAAAGCTCTGGTGCGGATGATACCGCTCGCGCAGTTAGAACGCCGCTCGACCCTGCGAGACCAAGCATCACCACAAGAAGTACTCGCCGGAGCAGTGGGATTGCTAGCCACCCCAGTTGAATCGATAACTTGCCGACACCGAGACACTCGCCATGCTATTTGTCAAAGTCCCACTGCTCCGATGCGTCAAGTAGGCCAACGGCATCGCGATCACCGTAGTGCATCGCCACGATCCAGTACCGTTGTAATCCCAATAATGAACCCAGTTGTTGACAGAAGCAGTCCGACTCCCAGTTGCAGAGGTCCAGCCGCTGCTCATGGAGATTCCGGCCAAACTGACTGAGATCTTCAAAGGAGAGATGCCTGTGCACGTGACAGAATCAGTATGAGAGATATTGACCTTGGCGCCAGTGGCGGTCTGAACCCAGTCGCGGCCAGTGACGTATTGGCTCATCGTTATGATACCGACGCGACCGAATGTTGAATCTCCTGGGATCACCGACAAAACCGCGCCGGTACCGCTCAACGTCGACTTGCCACTTGCTGAACGCCCAGTATCGGCGAGATTCGGATTGGGAGATACGTCCGGGCCGTAGGTCTCCGCCGTGGAGAGAGCGACCTCGGGAGGTGCTAGCTCGCTATCGGACCCCCAGCTATCCGCAGCGGAGACAGATGGGCTAGGGCCAATCAGGGCGCAGACGACAACCACTGACCACAACGGAACCCGACATCTACTCATGGCACCTCCAATTTTGCCGGGGGCCCAATTTTGCCGGGGGCCCAATTTTGCCGGGGGCCCAACTCCGAAGAATATCACCTGCGCGTGGCAGAGTCAACGATCAGCAATGGGAATGGGCTGGGTTGGGGCGGTGGTTGGTGTGTCGGGTGAGGTGGAGACTGCCTCAGCGGGCCATCAGCTTGGTCCCGTGACGGCGCCCCCCGACCACCAGCGCGCCTACCTGACCGGGGCACGGTGGTGTGCCGATCGCCTCGGCCCAACGTCAGCCCGACGTCAGGCGGCGCAGCAACGCCGTTCGCCAACGTGCTTGCCCGCCGGGCCGCGCCTCGGCCCGGTCGATGCCGTCGGGCAGTCGC
>CAZMHG010000054.1:2830-11044 GCA_964565975.1 uncultured Ilumatobacteraceae bacterium
CCAACGCAGCGGCTCGGGTTCCCAGCGCGGCGAGCGGTGCCCGACCCACCCCAGTTCGGTCAGCGCGTTGGTGCGGCCGAGGATCAAGTCGGCGAGCGTTCGGCCGGCCAGGTTGGTGGTCGCCACGCCGTCGCCGACGTAGCCGCCTGCCCAGGCGAGCTTGGCCGTCCGGTCGATGCCGACGCTGCACCACCAGTCGCGCGGCGCGCCCACGGCGCCACCCCACCGGTGGGTGATCCGGACGCCGCGCAGCACCGGGAACATCTCGACGAGCGTGTCGGCAAGGCGGGCGTGGATCCGGTCGTCGATCTCGTGGCCGGGGCGCATGGAGCTGGCGTAGTGGTACGGGGCGCCGCGGCCACCGAACGCCAGCCGGTCGTCGGCGGTGCGCTGGCCGTAGACGATGCCGACCCGGGCATCGGCGAACGTCTCGCGCCCGCCAAGCCCGATCGACTCCCAGGCCGACGGTGGCAGCGGTTCGGTGGCGACCATCAACGAGTAGATCGGCGCGATGGTCCGCCGCAGCCCGGGCAGGCGAGCGGTGAACGCCTCGGTCGCACGCACGACCAGCGCGGCGTCGACGGTGCCGCGCGCGGTGGTCAACCGGCCGTCGCCGATCGCCGTGACACGCGAGCGTTCGAACAGCACCGCACCCCGGTGTTCGACCGAGTCGGCCAGACCGCGGACCAACTTGGTCGGGTGGATCGCCGCGCAGTGCGGCGTGTAGGTGCCGCCGAGCACGTTGGTCGCGCCGAGGCGCGCCCGCGCCGCGTCACGGTCGAGCCAGGCGAGGTCCGTCTGGCCGGCGTCGAGCGCGGCGCGATGCTCGGCCCGCAGCCGGTCCCGCTGGGCCTCGTTGCGTGCCACGGTGACCGTGCCGCCGTAGGCGATGTCGGCGTCGATGCCCAGCGTCGCGGACCGTTCGACCACCTCGGCCACGGTGCGGTGCATCGCCGCCCGCATCGCCTCGGCTGCCGGCGCGCCGTGCGCGGCGGCGACGGCATCGTGCGACATCGGCAGCAGCGCCGAGCACCAACCGCCGTTGCGGCTGCTCGCCCCGAACCCGACGTGCTCGGCCTCGACGATCGCGATGCGCGTCGACGGGGCGGCGCGCAGCAGCGAATCGGCGGTCCACAGCGCCGTCAGCCCGCCGCCGACGATCGCCACGTCGGCCGTGCGCCGGCCGCGCAACTCGGGCCGCTGCGGGGCTGGCGGCGCGGTGTCCCACCACAGCGGCCGGGTCGCCGCCCCATGCAACGACGGATGCCCATGGGACCGGCTCATGCGCGGCTTACCCTACGCGTCATGCTTCATCCGGCGGGTTGGTACGCGGATCCCTGGGCGCCCGGCGGGGTGCGCTACTGGGACGGGCAACGCTGGACCGAGCACGCGCTCGCCTCGCCGACTGCGCTCACGGTGCCGGCGCCGCCACCACCGCCGCATCCGGTGCTGCCGCTGCGGGTCGGGCTGATCGCCTTCGCGCTCGTCGTCGTGCCGGTGATGGTGTCGAAGCTGACGTTGCGCCGGGTGCTCGACTGGCACTGGCCGCTGTTCACCTACATGATCCTGGCGGTCGTCGTCGGCTACGGGCCGTCGCTGTGGTGGTGGCGGTGGTCCTCCAGGCGATGGAGCGGCGGCCAGTACCGCGCCACGGTCGGCCTGTACGCCCGGTGGAAGGACGTGCTCGGCAGCATCGTCGCCTATTGCGCGGCGCTCGCCTGCGCGGCCCTGGCGATCGCGGTAGTCCGTGCGCTGAACATCCCGTGGGTCGGCAACCTGGGCACGCGGGGCCGGTATGCGTTGGACCGCTCCTACGCGATCAGCCTGGCGTTGTCGGCGGTCGTCGTCGCCCCATTCGTCGAGGAGGTCATCTTCCGCGGCATGGTGATGCGCGGCCTGCTCGAGCGGCTTGCGCCGGCGGCGGCGATCACGGTGCAGGGCGTGCTGTTCGGCTTCGTCCACTTCGACCCGGCACTCGGGTCCGGCAACATCGGATTGATCATCCAACTCAGCGCGGTCGGCATCGCGCTCGGCGTCGTTGCCTACGTCACCCGTCGCCTCGCTCCGTGCATCGCCGCCCACGCGATCATGAACGGCGTGGCGATCGCCGTGTTCCTGTACCGGGCCTACTGAACCCTGGCTCAGCTCAGCGCCAGGTTGTCGATCAGCCGGACGTCGCCGAACCAGACGGCGGCGACGGCGTGCGCCGGACCGTCGATCTCGCCGAGGTCGTGCAACGAGTCGGGGTCGACGATGCGCACGTACTCGACCCGCGCATCGGGTGCCGCGGCGAGCGCCGCCGACGCGATCTGGTGCAGTGCAGCGGCGTCGCGTTCGCCGCCGGCGACGGCGTCGCGCATCGCCTGCAACGCGGCATAGACCACCGGCGCCTCGGCGCGCTGGCGCGGGCTGAGGCGCCGGTTGCGGCTCGACATCGCCAGCCCGTCGGCCTCGCGTACGGTCGGCAGGGCGACGAGCTCGATGCCCATGTCCAGATCGCGGGCCATCCGCCGGATCACCGCGAGCTGCTGGAAGTCCTTCTGGCCGAACACGGCAAGGTCGGGTCGGACCGCGTTGAACAGCTTGGTGACCACGGTGACGACGCCGCGGAAGTGTCCCGGCCGGCCGGCGCCCTCGAGCGGCTCGGCCAGCTCTCCCGGCTCGACGTGTGTCTGGAAGCCAGGCGGGTACATCGTCGCCGCGGTGGGGGCGTAGACCGCGTCGGCGTGGTATGTCGCGCACATCGCGATGTCGGCGTCGAGCGGACGCGGGTAGGCGTCGAAGTCGTCGCGCCGGTTGAACTGCAGCGGGTTGACGAAGATCGACACGGCGACCACGTCGGCCCGGCGGCGGGCCTCGGTGACCAGCGCCATGTGGCCGTCGTGCAGCGCGCCCATCGTGGGCACCAGGCCGACGGTGCGCCCGGCACGGCGATGCCGGTCCGACCACTGCTGGGCGTCGCCCGGCACCGTCAGCACCGTGGGGTTCACGACGCGACGTCGCCCCGGCGATCGGGGCCGGTGACCGAGCGCCACACGCCGATCCCGACGATGTACACCGGGCAGAACACCAGCATCCACTTGCCGAACGTCGGATGGTGCCGCGGCGAGCGTTGCGTCATCCACATCACCGCGCCGACCCACAGCACCGTGATCGTGATGGTCAGCGGACGGAACCTGCGCACCTGGGTGGGGTGGACGAACTTCCAGTTGGTCAACTGGGTCAGGGCCAGCAGGGTGCAGGCGATGGCGTTGAACCAAGCGGGTGTCTGCAGCAGGTACAGGGTCGGCACGATCATGTTCCACTCGCACGGGAAGCCGCGGAACCAGTGGTCGTCGGTCATCTGGTCGGTGCGCGACATCCACAGCGCCGACATGAACAGGATGAACGCACCGAGATACAGCGAGACACCCGCGGGCAGCATGCCGAACTCGTGCAGGAAGATCACCGGGATGACGATGCAGGTGACGAAGTCGACGATCAGGTCGAGCGTGTACCCGTCGATCCGGGGTACGTGGCCCTTGACGTCCCAGGCGCGGGCGACGGGCCCGTCGATGCCGTCGAGCAGCATCGCCACGGCCAGCCACAGCACGGCCTCGCGGGGCTGATGGTCGCTGACCGCGATGATCCCGAGCATGCCGCACACTGCGCCGAGGGCGGTGACGCAGTGGACGATCCACCCACGGGTGACCGGGTAGGCGGCGAAGGAGGTGGTGACACGGTTGGGCATGGACGCAGACCCGCCAGAAAGGCGACGAGTCATGCTAACGGCCGGTTCCGGCCCAGGGGCGGGTGGCGCATGTCTCCTGCTCTCGCGGCGCCGGCCGTGCCGATAGCGTGCCCGGGCGATGGGCGGTCTGGCTGGACGTTGGCACGACCTGTCGGGCCGGATCGTCCGCCGGGCGTGGGAGCGTGCATCGCTGGTCGCGGCGATCGGCCCGCACGACGCCGCCGGCCGCCGCTTCGGGGCGTTCGGCGACGGCGCGTGCATCATGTTCCCGCCGGCGACGATCTTCAACGAGCGCTACATCCACATCGGGGCCGGCACCTTGATCGGCCAGCACTGCTCGCTGTCCGCCGGGATGGTGCCCGGCCAGCAGTGCCTCACCGATCCGGTGGTGCGCATCGGCGAGCGCTGCCTGATCGGGCGGGGCAGCGGGATCGTCGGCCACTTCTCGATCTCGATCGGCGACGACGTGTGGACCGGGCATCACGTCTACATCACCGACCAGAACCATGGGTACGAGGACGTGACGATCCCGATCGCCCGCCAGACCCAGCCCGAGCGGGCGGTCGAGATCGGCGACGGCTCGTGGCTGGGCTACGGCGCGGTGGTGCTGCCCGGGGCGAAGATCGGCAAGCACGTCACCATCGGGGCCAACGCGGTGGTCACGGGCGAGATCCCCGACTACTCGGTGGCCGTCGGTGCGCCGGCGCGCGTGGTGCGTCGCTACGTCCAGGGAACGGGGTGGGTCGGCGTGCCGTGACAGCCCGGCACCGGTGTCGCCGGTCGCCGGTGCCGGGCGTCCGTTGGCCCGTTGGCCCGTTGGCCAGTTGGCCAGTTCGCCGGGTTGGCCGTGCGGCTCAGTTGCCTTCGTCGGCGCCCAGCTCGCCGGGCGGGACGCACGACTTGACGTTGTTCCCGGACGTGAAGTCGGTGACCAGGTTGGTGACCGGGCCGCCGGCGGGCAGCAACGTCTCGGTGTACTCGGCTGGCTGGAAGGTGCGTAGCGCCGCCGTGTAGCGGTGACGGTCGGAGATGATCTCGCGGTAGTACTTGAGGAACGTGTCGATCACCAGCTGATCGCGGTCGGACGTGACCGGCAGCGCCTGCAACTGGTCGAGCATGCCCGACAGGATCGCCGTGGCCTGGTCGATCAGGTCGGCGTGGCGCAGGATCTGCTCGTGCGTGGGGTTGACGATCCGGCCCGCCGAGGTATCGGCGAGCCCGTCCAGCTTGTCCTTGGCCACGGCGCACACCGCGTCGGCCTTGGTCCGCCAGGCGTCGTCGCGCACCCGGTAGGCGCCCGTGGTGGGGGCGAACCCGAAGATGTACACCCACATCGCGAACAGCAGGACCACGATCCCCGCGAGTAGGTAGCGCACCCACCGCCGCGGGCCGCCGGAGCCGGCGCTCGCCGGGGGAGGGGTCGGCGGCGGGGTTGGCGTCGTCGGGATTGTCGGCCGCGTGGTGTTCACGTCTTCGGTCGGTAGCACACCACCAATTGAAGCGCCGCGCCGCCGACTCCGAGCAGCAGTGTGATCAGGAACCCGGCCCAGCCGTGGACGTCGAGGCCGAAGGCTCTGTCGAGCGACAGCCGCCCGCCACCGAGCGTGCCGACCGACAGCGCGGCGAGGGCGATGGTCGCGCAGTACTCCCAGCCCTGGTCCTTGTTGAAGATGAAGAACCCGTTCTTGCGGTGCGCGACCACGATCGCTACCACCATCAGGGCCACCAGCCCTGCCGCGGCGAAGGGGGTCAACAGCCCAGCGGCGAGCAGCAGTCCGGCGCCGATCTCGGTGCCGGCAGCCAGGCGCGCCTGGAGCGCCGGCCAGCGCATGCCGATCGCCCCGAACCAGCCGGCGGTACCCGAGAGCCCGTTCGGCCCGAACACCTTGTTGGCGCCGTGGGCGGCGATGAACAACCCGAGGGTCAGTCGGAGGATCAGCGTCCCCAGGTTGAACGGGCCATCGGTCGTCAGCGCCAGCATGGAGGCGAAGATAGCCGGGTACGGCCCGCGCCGGCAGTGGCCAAGCGGGGGCCAGCGGGACCCTGTCGACGTGGCCGAAATGCCACGCCAGCGCAGCCGCGGCCGCTGGTAGAACGGAACACATGTCCGATCGGGGTGCTGCCACCGTCACCGGCGCGCCCACCGGGGGCCGGCTCCGCCAGACCGCATGGTTGCTGCGCGGCCTACTGCGCCACCACAAGCGGACCTTCGTCATCGCCGTCACCGGCGCGTCGTTGTACGCCACGTGCACGGTGCTGTCGGCGTTCGTCGTCGGCCTGGTCACCGACCGGGTGATCACGCCCCGATTCGTCACCGGACACGTCGCCACGCGCACGGTGGTCGGTGTCCTGGCGCTGGTCGTCGTCATCGCGATCACACGCGGTGCGGCGGTGGTCGTTCGCCGCGTGTGGGCGGGGCGCACGGCGTTCCGGGTCAACCAGTCGTTGAGCAGCGCGGTGATCGACCGCATCGTCGCCCAACCCGCGCCCTGGCACCGGCGCCGATCCACCGGCGACCTGATCGCCCGCGCCGGCCTGGACGCCGAGGCGGCGACCGCGATCCTCAACCCGCTGCCGTTCGCCAGCAGTGTGGTCGTGCTGCTGGTCATCTCGACGATCTGGATGCTGGCCACCGACGTCGTGCTCGGGCTCTGCGCGGTGGCGCTGTTCCCGGTGCTGATCACGTTGAACGTGATCTACCAGAGCCGTGCCGACAAGTACTTCGACCGCGCCCAGACGATCCTCGGCGACCTGACCACCGCGGTGCACGAGAGCTTCGACGGTGTCGCCGTGGTCAAGTCGCTCGGGGCCGAGCAGCGCGAGACCGACCGCCTGGGAGAGATCGCCGGGCGCCTGCGCGACCAGCGCCTTCAGGTGGTCCGGATCCGCAGCTTGTTCGAGGCCCTGCTCGACGGGATCCCCAACGCGGCCAACGTCGGGCTGCTCGTGGTGGGCGCGTACCGGGTACGCGCCGGCGACATGACCATCGGCGGGTTGACCAGCTTCTTCTACCTGTTCACCCTGCTCGTGTTCCCGTTGCGCCTGATCGGCTTCGCCCTGTCCGAGCTGCCGCACTCGATGGCCGGCTGGCGGCGCATCCGTGACCTGCTCGACGAGCCCGTGCTCGACGACCCCGGCGCCAGCCGCACACGCGGCGCGACCAACGCGGTGCGCCTGCACGACGTGGTCTACAGCCACGACGGCCAGCGGCGTGTCCTCGACGGCGTCGACCTGGACGTCGCCGCCGGCCGGACGGTCGCCGTGGTCGGCGCCACCGGTGCCGGCAAGACCACGCTGCTGCACCTCGTCGCCGGGCTGATCCGGCCGGACGCCGGCAACGTCGAGGTGCCCCGAGGCGACGTGCTGCTGGTGTTCCAGGAGCCGTTCCTGATGGCCGACACGGTGCGCGAGAACGTCGCCCTCGGCACGCCGGCGACCGACGCCCAGCTGGACGACGCTCTGGCGGTGGCCTGCGCCGACTTCGTCCACGAACTGCCCAACGGCCTGGAGACGATCGTCGGCGAGCGCGGGGTCGGTCTGTCCGGCGGTCAGCGTCAGCGCATCGCGCTGGCCCGCGCGCTCGTGCGTCGCCCGGCGGTGCTGCTGCTCGACGACACCACCTCGGCGCTGGACCCCCAGACCGAGGCGGCGGTGCTCGCCAACCTCCGCCGCACGGGTGACGGGATGACGGTCATGGCCGTCGCCTCGCGCCCGTCGACGATCGCCCTTGCCGACGATGTCCTGTTCCTGTCCGACGGCAGGGTGGCCGCGCACGGCCGGCATCACCAGCTGATGCGCGACGTGCCCGAGTACCGCAGCCTGATCGAAGCGTTCGAGCACGACCGCGCCTCGCAGACCCCGGCATCGACGGGGGGCGAGCGAGGATGACCGAGCCGATCAGCCGCTGGGGGACGGTCGAGACCATCGGCCGCAGCGTCGCCGCCGCGCCCGCGCTGCGGCGCGGCATCGGCCGCACCGTGCTCGCCGCGCTGGCCGGTGCCGGGGCCCGGGTCGTGCTGCCGATCGTGTTGCGCCTGGCGATCGACCACGGCATGGTCGAGGGCAACGGCACGGTGCGCGTCGACCTCGGCTTCATCGCCCGGCTGGCTCTCTACGGGTTCGCGGTCATCGTCGTGGCCAGCTGGGCATTGCGTACCGCGGCGGCGCGCCTCGGCCGGCAGTCCGAGGAAGCGCTGTACGGGTTGCGCGTGCGCCTGTTCGCGCACATCCATCGCCTCAGCCTGGCCGACCACAACGACGAGCGGACGGGTGCGCTGGTCGCCAGGGTCACCGGTGACGTCGAGACGTTGTCGCAGTTCTTCTCGTGGGGTGGCATGGCGATCCTGCTCGACGGCAAACCCGGCGCGAAGGAAGGCGCCTTTGCGATCCGTCTGCGCTCCAGTGAACGCGCCCTTCACGTGCCCGAAGAGCTCGCTGTCGAGCAGGCTCTCGGGCAGCGCGCCGCAGTCGATGGCGACGAACGG
>CAZMHG010000055.1:0-4526 GCA_964565975.1 uncultured Ilumatobacteraceae bacterium
CGGTAGATCGCGGTGACGAACAGCACCCGCAGCAGCCGCCGCACGAAGGGCCCGTCGGTGACCATCGCCGTGGCACCGAGCAGGAACACGATCACGAGGAACGCGCTGGACTGGTAGTACGCCATCTGCGTGTCGCCCTGCGTGAACACACCGAAGGCGAGCCAGACGACCAGGGCGACGACCGCTGCGGCGATCGACGAGCGCAGCTCGATGCCGATGTGTTGCGGGCGCGGCTCGCGGCGCATGTGTCGCCCGGTCTGGCGGGTGAGCGCGCGGTAGAAGGCGAACCCGGCGACCAGCAGGTTGGGCGCCAGGCGCAACGGGAACGAGATCACCGTCGAGATGTTGTCGAACCACAACGGACCGAGGTGCTGGACGGGCGAGGTCCACATGCCGTGGAACGGGCGGCCGGATGGATCGTCGAGCGCCAAGGTCAGGCCGAGCGTCCACACCAGCACGGTGCGCAGGTCGGCGCGGTAGACGAACACGGCGAGCCCGAAGTAGACCAGCACCTTTCCGGCCGTGACGTGCCCGATCAACGTCGCGGCGACGAGCGCGAGCAACCCGAACAGCCGGGTCTCGGCGTGCGGGATCCGTCTCCATCTGGCAGTCATCGGCTAGCCAGGCAATCGATCGGCGACGAACAGGAGGACGAACCAGTAGACGCACAGCCCGACGAGGAGCGTCTGCGCGAGGCGGCGGGGCGATGCACCGGACAGGCGCGTGGGCAGGAAGATCAGCAGGATCACGATCGAGAGCTGGACGAGCCCTCTCACCCGTGCTTCCCCGTGCGCGTGGGGGTGCGGCGGGCGCCAGCGGGCGCCGGCGAGCCTGCGGGCGTGGCCAGCGATGGCGCCTTGGTGGCGGGCGACAACTTGGCGGCGCGCCGGCGCGCCCCGGCCGACGAGTACGGCAGGCACAGCGCGCCGACGATGCGCCCGGGCCCGACGTTGCGGCGGATCTCGGCGACGTGCGCGCCCTCGGTGCTGCCCAGCTCGACGACCACCACGACCCGGTCGAACGAGCGCAGCACGGGGAGCGCGCCCGGGTTGATCACCGGCGAGTCGCACACGACGAGCGTGTTGGCGTTCTTCGCCACCAGGTTGCGGATGTCGGCCACCGCCCGTTCGCTGTCCCACGGCTTGACGCCCATCGCGTTGACCACCGCGAAGCGCGACCGGACCGACGTCGCACCCACGCGCGCCAGCGCGACGGCGAAGTCGAGCACGTCCTGCGTGTGGGACTGCTCGGTCGACGCGACCAGGGCGAGCGGGGTGAACGTCGGGGCGCTGAGGTTGAACCAGACGGTCTCCAACTCGGTGTTGCGCGCTGCGTCCTTGTCGGACGTCACCGTCTGAACGGGGAGCCGGGGGCGTCGGGGGCTGTTCATGAGGGACTCGGATTCGTCGAGGTGGCCATCGACGGGCCACCGGTGTGCGGGGACGGCGGTTCGTAGCTTCGCTGAGAACGCGTCCACTGTGTGCCGGTGCGCCGCTCGTTCCGCCAGTTCTTGGAGACGGCAAGGCGCACCTTCCAGAGCGCGTAGCCCGGAACGCGCAGCAGCGCCGGAACGGCACGCCACGAGCTCTGGCTGAGGGCGACGCCGCTGAGGACGTGCGCCGCGATGCCGGCAAGCCCGACCCCTGCGGCGGCGCGGATCGGCCGGCGTGCCGACCTCGACGCCAGCGGGCTGATCAACACGGACGCGACCGCCGCAGCGACCGTGGTGACCATCGGGGGTAGGACCAGGTCGGCCGCGAGGTCTGCGGCGAGCGCGTCCCCCGAGCCGATCGCCCGCCTGGTGAGCGGCGGCACGAACCGCCGCCGGATCTCGGACCGGCCGACCTCCCATCGGGTCCGCTGGCTGCGCGCCGCGTCGGCCGACGCGGGCATGTCGCCGTCGACGTTGGTCGCGTCGACGTACCAGATTCGGACGCCCGCCAGGCCGAGCTCGACGCCGTACTCGACGTCCTCCACCGCGGACCGGGCGGCCGGCGGGTGGGCGCGTAGGACACGGGTGGTGAACGCCATGCCGTTGCCGCGCAGCCCGGCCGACAGGCCCAACGCTTCGCGGCCACGGCCGCGAACGCGGTGCGAGCAGGTGAACGCGACGTCCATCAGCCGTGTGCGCCAGCTGGCCGCCGGGTTGCGCACGCGGTAGTCGACCTGCACGACGTCGGCGCCGGCGCGCACCGCGCCGCCGATCGTGGTCAGCAGGTTGGCGGCCACGAGGGTGTCGGCGTCGACCACGACCACGACGTCGGTGCCGCCGTCGGCCAGGATCCGATCGAACGCCCAGCGCAGCGCATAGCCCTTGCCGCGGTGGTCCGGATCGACCCGCTCCCACACCACGGCGCCGGCCGCCGCGGCCTGCGCGGCGGTGTCGTCGGTGCAATTGTCGGCGATGACCACCACGCGGCGGCGTTCCGGCGGGTACGCGGCGCGCAGCAGCCCGGCGACCGTGGTGGCGATGCCCAGCCGTTCGTCGTGCGCCGGGACGAGGACGACGACGGTGGGGGTGTTGTCCGGATCGAACGGCGACCGGGCACGCCAGGCGTTGGCCGTGAGCACGCCGAGGTAGCCGCCACCGGCAAGCCCGACGGCTGCTCCGCATGCAGCTGGGACGGTGGCCACCCACCGCACCTTGGCGGCGATGCCGGACACGTCAGCCCTTCGCCGTCGACCGCGCCGTGTAGGGGAAGCCGTGCAACGTGGCGATCACCGGCACCCCGACCTTTTCGAGCTGCCAGTCGGCGAAGATGCGCCCACGGCGCCGATCACGCAACGTGCACACGAGCGCCGGGATCACGACCATCAGCACGGCGACCATGCCGTACTTGATCAGCCGCGAGTCGATCGGGGATGTCGGCACCTCTGCGGGCTCGAGGATGCGGTAGCGGGCATCGAACGCTTGCTCCTGCGCGGCAAGCTTCAACTGGCCGTTCTGGGCGAGGGTCAACGCGTCGGAGTATCCGTTGACGGCCAACGCCAGCGCCGTGCCCTCGGGGACGGCCGCGCCGTCGGGCAGGTTGAGGGCCTTGCGCAGCGTCGCGACCTGGGTCGCCAGGGCGGCTGCCCTGTCGTCGAGGATCTTGACCGCCTTCTCCAGCGGTTCGACGGTCAGCGATCGCTGCCAGTCGAGGAACTCCTGCTGGACGGCCGTGGCGATGGAGTGCGCCTGGTCGGGGTCCGGCCAGGCGACGGAGAAGTTGACCGTCTGGGAGTCGGTCGAGGCGTAGACACCGATCGCGGTCTCCAGCGCGTCGCGCAGATCCTTGCGCCGATCGGCGACCGACGGGGTGCCGAAGACGGACTCGGTCAGCGTCTTCTTCAGTTTGCCGAAGGGCGGCAGGTCCGGGTCGCGGGTCAGCAGTCCGGCCGTGTCGATGTACGAGTCGAGCGCGTCGCGGCTGGTGACCGCGGCGTAGACCGCCCCGGACTGCAGCGGCGCGGCCTGGTCCGTGGTCGGCGAGACCGTGGTCTCGAGCACCGAGGTGGGCTGGACCAGCATCGTCACTTCGGTGAAGTAGGTCGACGGGGAGGCCAGCAGGACGAGCCCACCGAGCACACCCGCCAGCACGGCCGACACGAGCGCACGGATCCAATGCCGGCGCACGGCACCGAGCGCGAACCGGCCCCAGCGCAGCAGCGGCGCGAACGTGATCAGCGGGTCGTCGCGGCCGTCCGCGTCGGCCGCGCGGACGTCGCCATCGCCAGGGATCGCGGTGGCGACGAGCTCGGCCCGCCGGAACCGACGTTCCACGTGAGGGAGCGGTACGAGCTCGATCGCGCCCGACACCCTGCCCGGCGGGCGCGTGCCGCCAGACCCGGCACCGACCTCGACCGCGTCGTCGCGGTCGTCGTCGATGTCGTCGCCGAGGTCGTCGACCCCGTCGTCGTCATCGACGCCGGTGCCTCCGGCGGCGCGCCCATTGGAAGTGGCCTGCTCGGACGCGTCCGCCGCGTACCGAGCTGCGCCACGTGCCAGCTCATTCATCACATGTCCCCCACCGACGACCAGACATCGCGCAGATTCTACCGTCGCTCCGACCCGGTGCGATGCGCGCGCAGCGAGCACCGGCCGTGGTCGTCACTCCAGCGGGTAGCGTCGGGCCCCGTGGCGCCCGACCCTGCCGGATCGACCGTTCCCGTCGGGACCGCATCGACACCGTCCCCACACACCGGCCTGACACGGTCGGTACGCGCCGACTACGCGTTCTTGCGCTCACAGCACGCGCGCTACGACTCGCGCTACGAAGGAGCGATCCGCCCGGCCAGTGTGCGCGGCTTCGTGCGCGATCTGGTCACCAACGTCGGTTTCCAGCAGCTGACCTGGTTCCGGGTCGCCCAACACCTGGGCAGGCGCCGGGCGACGACACCGCTGGCGATGGTCGGCAGCCGGCTGCTGCGTCACGTCTACGGCGCGGAGATGCATTACCAGGCCCAGATCGCGCCGGGCGTCGCGCTGATACACGGAAACGGGATCGTGATCAGCCGCGAGGCGGTGGTCGGCGAGGGCTGCATCA
>CAZMHG010000055.1:4536-7380 GCA_964565975.1 uncultured Ilumatobacteraceae bacterium
TCACGCTCGGGATCTCCAGCAGCCCGGAGCACGGCGAGGACGGCGGCGCCCCGCGGCTGGGTACGGGCGTGCACGTCGGCCCCGGCGCGAGCATCCTCGGGCCGGTCGAGATCGGCGACGGCACCAAGATCGCGGCGAACGCGGTGGTGATGCGCTCGGTGCCCCCGAACACCGCCGTGCTTGCGCCCGAACCGACGTTCACGTCACGCCGCCGGCGCCCGGGCCCGCCGACGTGACGTCGTCTCCACCCGACGCCGACGCCCTCGAACCCGCCGAGGGTCTGCAACTCGGGCGGTCCTCGTTCCGCAACGCCGCCGGACTGGCCGTCGCGCTCGGCGTGTCGTGGACCCTGGCGTTCGGTGGGCAGGCGCTGATCCGGCGCAAGCTGGGCACGAGCCTGTTCGGCGACCTGTCGTTCATCGAGAGCATCGTCCTGCTCGTCGCCTCCAGCCTGTCGCTCGGCATCGACACCTACATTCGTCGCGAGGTCACCCTGCGGCCCGGCCACGCGGCCGAGTTCGCCCGCCCGTTGCTGCGCATCCGCGCCGCCGCGCTCGGTGTGCTCTCGATCACCGCAGGCGTGTGGTTCGGGCTGACCTCGCACTCGATGTCGCGCGCCTGGCTGGCCGCGGTGTTCTGCCTGGCACAGGGTGTGGTCGTGCTCGGGCAGACCTCGGCCGCGTACCTCCATGCCTCGGATCAGATGCGCGGCATCATGACGTCGTCGGTGGTCGTCAAGGTGATCTGGTTGGCGGCCGTGGTGCTGTTGCTGCTCGGGCCGTCACCGATCTTCGCCGCACCGGTCGCGCTGCTCGCCAGCGAACTGGTCCGCAACGTGTGGCTGCGCCACCTGGCGCCGGTCCACGACGCCACGGCGTCGTACGGGGCCGCGCTCCAGGTGGTCCGGCGGTCCATCCCCTACTCCCTGGACTCGATCAACCTGGCGTTCACCGGGTACGCCGTGCCGGCCGTGCTCGGGTTCGTCGCCACGAAGGAGGAGTCCGGGTTCTTCTCCACGGCACGTCAGCTGATGTCGGTGCCGATGTTCTTCCTGCCGATCCTCAGCTGGGTGCTCACCCCGGTCTTCGCCCGGCTGTTCCACCACAGCCGCGAGCAGCTGTGGACCCGTGTCGGCGACCTGCTGCAGGTCGCCCTGACCCCGTTGCTGTGCACGGCGTCGGCGATCATCCCGCTGATCCGCCCGGTGACCACGCTGATCTTCGGTGCCGAGTTCGGTGCCTCGGTGCGCCCCAGCGCGCTGCTCGCGCTGGGCATCACGCCGACCTTCCTGACGGTCGTGCTGGCCGGTGCGCTGATCGCCGAAGGCCGGGCCTGGACCGTGACGACCGTCAACCTCGTGACGATGGTCGGGATGGTGGTGACCTCGACGGTCGCCGTGTCCCTCGTGAGCGCGACCGCCCGGGGCGACGCGTCGGCGGCAGGGGCGTTGGCGCTGGTGCTGTGGGAGGTGATCACCTGCGTCGTGCTCTGGCGGCTGGGCAGGCTGGCGCCACCGGTGCCGCGGGTCGCGTTCGAGCTGGCGTTGGCCTTCGCCGGCGGGATCGTGCTGGCGATCGACGAGTTGGGCGATCACCGATCGGCTCCGCGCATCGTCGTCGGGCTGGCGATGATCGCCGTTGCGTTGGCGATGTCCATGCCTCGGGCGCTGCGCCTGGTGAGGGACCTGACACGGCCTGTGGTGACAGACATCTAATCGTCATCAAATCGTTAGATGATTGACGCTTCTTGTAATGGACGGTAGCCTTCCACGAGGCGGGCCTCACCACACTTGGAGCGAGACCACATGGCACGGACGAAGAGCATGCGCAGGTCGCGCATCACCGGCATCCTCATTGCAGCAACCGTCACCCTCGTCGGGGCACGCAGCGTCGGCGCTGCCGACGGGCACCTGCACTCACCGATGGGCGACCAGATCCCGGCGAGTCAGCTACCCAAGGGCATCGTCGGATCCCCGTACATCCTCAAGCGGACGTCGGCCCCCCAGGACCGCTCGGGTGACGGCAGCGGCAACTTCCGCTTCTTCTGCGGGATGTCCAAGATGGCCTACGACGACCCGATCCTGTACCCCAACCAGCCGGGCAAGGCCCACCTGCACACGTTCTTCGGCAACACCAAGGTCAGCGCCTCGTCGACGTACGCCAGCCTCCGCACGGCCGGCAACGGCACCTGCTCCGGTGGCGCCGGCAACCGCTCGGCGTACTGGATCCCCACCCTGATCGGCCCGGACGGCAAGGCGATCAAGCCCGACTACCTCCTCGTGTACTACAAGTCCGGCTACCGCAAGGTTGCCCCGACGCAGATCCACGACATCCCCAAGGGCCTGCGGATGATCGCCGGCAACGCCAAGGCGATGACCCCGCAGATCAGCGAGTTCGTCGGCTGGGAGGAGTGCGGCACGACCACCGGCTACATCAAGAACTGCGGCGTCGGCAAGAAGATGCAGATGTACGTGATCTTCCCGCAGTGCTGGGACGGCAAGCATCTGGACTCGGCCGACCACAAGAGCCACATGGCCTATCCCGGCTACGGGTCGAACTACGGCGCCGGATGCCCGAAGTCGCACCCGGTGGCGATCCCCGTGCTGACGATGACCATCGTGTGGACCCAGCCGGCAGGCGACTACCGCAAGATCCACCTGTCGTCCGACATGGCCGGCGCCAAGCCGGGCGTGAGCGCTCACGCCGACTACTTCGAGGCGTGGGACAACGTCACCCGCCTGACCTGGATCAACCACTGCGTGCGCGAGGTGCGTGACTGCACCCGCGGGTTGGGCAACGCCACCCAGCTGGTCGACCCGCCGGGGCTGAACGTCTAGCTGGTGCC
>CAZMHG010000055.1:7390-11010 GCA_964565975.1 uncultured Ilumatobacteraceae bacterium
CCGCCCCCGGGGGTTTGGCCACCGCCCCCCCGGGGGCCCCCCCGGGGGGGTGTCCCGCTTCGGGGGCGCCGCGCGCCACCCTCCGCCAGTGCCGCTCGGCAGCGTTCAGGTAACGCTGCGGGTGGCGCACCCACCTGGCGAAGACACCTGCCATCTGGCTGCGATAGGCGACGACGCGGCGGCCCTTGTCCGTTCCATCGACGGGCAGGGTGACCGCCGCGGCGTTCGCGTTCATCCGCCGGGCGAGTGCCGCTGCCGCACGGTCGCCCGGCTGCAACCAGGCGTAGGGCAGGTCTTCGTAGAGCAGGATGTCCGCCGCAGGGAGGTGGCCGAGCAGCGTCTCGGTCACCCAGACGTGATCCGGGTGGGGCGGCGAGCCGCCGTGCCGACCGATGCCCGGGACCGGGATCCTGAACCGGATCTGGTCGAGCCAGGTGTACTCCCGGCCGGCGCCCACCGGCATCGCCACCAGACCGCCCGTCTCGCCGCGCCAGCGGTGGACCGCGTCGATCAGCGCAGTCTGGTCGCCGGCGCTGTGGACCGGCTGGTACTCGGTCTCGAGGAGGCCCAACGACCACCGCTCGACGTGCCATCCGTCGAACGCGGTGGCGTCCTCGGCGCTGCGGGCGTGCATCGCCTGGGTGCTGTCGGCAAACCCGCAGCTGCGGTCCCACTCGGTCGACACGGCCGGCTGCGGCGTGGCGGTGAACACGTTCAACACCGCGGCACCTGGGCTGCGCACCAGCGCGTAGGCCGACAGCAGGGCGTCGTCGAGGTGCGGCGAGACGACCAGCGTGGGACGGGTGTCGGGTGCCTCAGCCGACATCGTCGGTCACCGAAGCGATGTCCGAGCGCGCCACGGGCGTGTCGAGCGGCAGGCCGAGCCACGTGCCGGCGTCGTCGGGTTCGGCCAGGTCGACGAACCCGACCTCGTTCAGCACGTCGCGCAGCAGGTGGTTTCGCGCGGTGGGCAGGAACAGCGCCCGCAGCGTGGCGAACGTGCCGGACTCGGCGACGTGGGTGCGCAACCACTCGAACCAGGCCTGCTCGATCGCCTTGCGGGCGACGCGGCACGACGTGACGAAGTCGGTGAGCAGCGGACCGTTTGCTGCGTGCTCGACGATGCCGACACCGACGATGCCGTACTTGCCGAAGCGGTCCCACGCCTCGAGGCCGAGAATCTCTCGCGTGGGGTCGGCGAGGACGGCGTCGAACTCGGCGGGCGTGTACCGCCGGGTGGTCAAGTTGAGCTGGTTGGTGCGGTTGATCAGTTCGACGCAGCGAGTCAGTTCGGCACTGGTCGAGGGGCGGAACACCCGCACCCCGAGCGCGCACGACCGCAGGAACGCGTCGTAGTCGGTGCCGGCGGCGTGCAACTCGGCGCGGCGCATCGCCTCGGTGCGATACATCGCCCGCCGCCCGGCGGCCTCGGCCGTGGCAGGAACGTCGAACTCGGGTCGGTCGAGCAACCCTGGCAGGTCCTCGGGCTCGTAGATCCGCAGCGCACCGAGCGCGTCGGCGACCTCGCCGCGCTCGAACGCCGAGTCGTCGACGAAGGCCAACGAGTCCAGGCCGAGGTCGAGTTGGGCGGCGATCCGCCGCAGCGCCTCGCTCTTGGGTTCCCAACTGATCTGCGGGACCAGGAACATCTCGGCCAGCCCGAAGCGCGCCAGGACCGTCAGCGCCGGGGCCGCGTCGTTCTTGCTGGCGACGGACAGCAGCACGCCGCGACGGTCCAGATCGTCGAGCAGTTCGGGGACGCCCTGACGCAGCACCAGGGCCTCGGCGCCGTCCTCTACCAGGGTGCCGTGCCACAGCGTGTTGTCGAGGTCCCACACCAGGACCTTGACCTTCGGCGAGGGCGCGTCCACCCGCACGCGGGCCGGCGGCGCGACCGCCGCCGAGCCGGGAGCGGTGTCCGTCCACGCCAGCTCGAGACACTGGAACGTCAGGCGGACCTCCAGGTCGTTCTCCGGGTACAGGAACAGCCGCTCCGGCCACGACGCGGGAACGAGGCCCAACTCGGCGCACGGGATCTGCACCGCGTTGGCCCCGGGCGAGAGGGTGACGCCCGTACGGCGGATGCCGGACGCCCCGTCGGTCTCGACGGTCAACTGGAACGGCTCGGTGTGGTGGCTCCACACGTCGACGACGAGCGCGTCCGGCCCGGCGGCGTCGGCCCGGCCGAGCCGTTGCACGGCACGCTCGCGGCCGAGTGCGTAACGGATCATCAGCCGTGGCGCGAGCGCGGCAGGGGTCTGGCCCACCAGGCGAGCCGTCAGTCGCTCGGCCACAGCGAAGCGGCGGACGGCCTGCGGCGTGGCCCGCCGCGGCTGGGGCGGGAGGCGTGCTTCCAGCTTGGCCCAACGGCCGAAGGTGACGTCGGCGGTCTGCCCGGCCGGCGCGTCGGGGCGGGTGGTGACGGCGATCCCGTCGGCGAAGCGGGCGCAGTGGCCGTCGCGGCGCGGCCGGTACAGCGAGCACGTCGTGTAGCACGTGGGGAAGGCGCACTCGGTGCAGTGCTCCTCCCAGACCAGCGGGACGACACCGGCGAGCGCTGCGCCGCGAGGGCCGACCGCCGGGGTGCCCTGCCGCGGGTGCGAGAACTCAGTCTGGAACATCGCCAACGGCGCGCAGCGTGCCACGCGCGGATCGGCCGGCGATCCACCGGCTGACGATCTGGGTCGCCGTGCCGATCGCTCCGCCGGTGGTGAGGGTGTGGTTCGTGCCGGCTAGGCGGTGGTGCTCGACCGACAACTGCTTGGTCGCCGGCAGGACGACGTCGTTGACCCGGTCGTAGAACACCTCTCGTAGTTTGCCGGCGGCGGTGACCACGAGCACCGGCAATCGTCGGTCGGTGACTCGCACCCAGGCCTCGACGAGCGGCACGTTGGTCACCGCTGGCAGCCGGTCTCGTGGCAGGAGCACGTTCAACAGCCGTTGGCGGGGAAGGCGGACCAGCCGGCCGAAGCGGTTCTCGAACGTCAGCAGGCGCAACCATCCCCAGTAGGAGAACAGTCTGGCGCGCAGCGCGGGCCGCATCCGCCGGCGGGTCGGTTGCCCGTCGGTGGCCGGCTCGGCGCTGGGCGTGGTGACGTACAGCTCGGGTTCGAACATGATCAGCCCGCTGACGCGTTCGGGCATCCGGTCGGCGGCGAACAGCGACGTGACCGCCGCGCCGCACAGCCCGGCGACGATCAGCGACGGCAGGTCGAAGGTGTCGCACAGCGCGTCGATCAGACGCATCACCGGCTCGACGAAGACACCGCTGGTGACCTGCTCGAAGAAGATCGAGGTGTGCTCGGGCAGTTGGCCGCTGGCCTCGCCGATGGTCGGCAGGTCGAAGCGGAAGCAGGGCACACCCTGCGCGGCGAGTTGGTCGGACATTCGCGCGGCGAGGCCGCCGTGGCCGTCGCGCGGCACATAGCCCGCGTTGGTGAACAGCACGCCGGGCCGGCGCGCATCGTCGCCCGCTGGCGGATGGTACGTGCCGACCATGCGGTCGTCGCCGGCGACGAACTCGAGCGCGACGCGGTGCGTGTCGGTCATTCTCGACCGGACCCGGCGTGCGCCGCGGCGCGCGCCTCGATCCACGCGAGGCTCACGGAGAAGAGCTCGGA
>CAZMHG010000056.1:0-10968 GCA_964565975.1 uncultured Ilumatobacteraceae bacterium
GGCCCAGTGGCTCATGCACGTCGACGTGGAGAACGAGATCAGGGCCTTCGGTTCGGGCACGGCGACGAGCCGTTTCACGGTCGACCAGACCCGCGAGGGCATCACGCTCCTCAACGGCCGGCCGGTCAACACGACCGACTACGCCCCCGAGTTCACCGGCACCACGGGCGCCTCGAACATCCTGGTCCTCGGCGACTTCAGCAACTACCTGATCGCCCAACGTGCGGGCATGACGACCGAACTGGTGCCCCACCTGTTCGACGTCACCAACAACCGTCCCACCCTGTCTCGCGGCATCCTGGCGTACGCCCGGATCGGCGCCGACTCGGTGAACGACCTCGGGTTCCGCCTCCTGCAGAACCAGTAGTCGATGATCCTGACGGTGGTCGTTCCGACGATCCCCGGACGGGAAACCCTGTTGAGCCGGTGCCTGTTTCACCTCCTGGGACAGGCGCCGGCCGACAGGGTCGAAGTGCTCGTCGTCGACGGCCGCGGGTCGCTCGGCGACAAGGTGAACGCCGCCGCCGCCCGTGCGTCCGGTGGCTGGATGACGGTTGTCGATGACGACGACTGGCTGTCCGGCGACTACATGGCGCACGTCCTGCCGGCGCTTGAGGCGGACCCCGACTACGTCGGGTTGTCGGTCCTTGAGATGGACAACGGCAAGTTCGCCGGCCTCACCGCGACGACCGGCGAACTCGGCACGTGGAACCGTGGTGGCCCCCGACGCGGCCCGGTGCCGAAAGGTGTGACCCGCTCGTCGATCTGGCGGGCCTGTCCGATGGGCAACCACTACAGCGCCGATCGGGCATGGATGGTCGCCGCCAAGCAGCACATCAAGACGTGGGTGGACGTCGATCGTCCGCTCTACGTCTACGACTACTGGTCGCACAGTTTCGGAACGGCCGGCGCGCGCGATGTCGGGCTGTGGCCGTTCAACGAGGACCGCGTCGTCAGGTTCTCGCTCTAGATCGTGCGCCTCGGCTTCGGACGGAGGCCGAGGCGCACGTCATCCGTCCATCCGTCCTGGAGGTTGTCATGGAAGTTGTGTTCGCCACCGACGATTGCTCCGTCCGCTGGGACGGTGGGGTCGTTCGTCTCTCCAAGAGCCAGCCGTGGGACGCCGACGATCCGTTCGTCAAGGCCAACCCCGGGTTCTTCTCGACCAACCCCGCCCTCGTGGCGCGGACGCGGCCCTACGTGGCCCCGGTCGAGCAGGCCACCGCTGCCCCTGGCGAGAAGCGGAACACCGTCCGTGCGCGGCACTGAGGGCACGGTCCTTCTCGGCTACCTCCACCCGAACGAGCTGTCGGCCAGCTTCCACCGGTCGCTACTCGACCTGATCGCTTGGGACCAGCAGAACGGCCGGTTCCTCGGCCATTGGGCGGCCGTGAAGTGTCAGGCCGGCGGGGTGCCGGAGGGTCGCAACCAGGTGGCCGAGGCCGTCATGAAGGCGCCCGACCTTGAGTGGCTGTTCTTCGTGGACAGCGACATGGGGTTTGCCCCAGACACGCTCGACCGTCTCCTGGCTGTCGCCGATCCCGCTGAGCGCCCGATCGTCGGTGGTCTGTGCTTCGCCCAGCGGGAACAGGCCGAGGATGGCATGGGCGGGTGGCGTTGCGTTCCTCGGCCGACGATCTTCGATTACGTCGACCTCGGCGACGGGAACGGCTCGCGATTCACGGGGCGAGCGCACTACCCCGTGAACCAACTCGTCCGTTGCGCCGGCACCGGGGCGGCGTGCCTGCTGATCCACCGGTCGGTGCTCGAGCGGATCGGGTCCGGCTGGTTCGACCGGCTGCGCGGCACCGATGGCAGCCTTCTCGGCGAGGACATCTCGTTCTGCGTGCGGGCAGGTGCGGCCGGCGCCCCGATCTTCGTCCACACCGGGATTCGGACGACCCACCAGAAGACGTTGTGGCTCGGCGAGCCTGACTTCTGGCAGTGGTTCACAGCCCCGCCGGCTTCAGCCCCGGTGGATGTGATCGTGCCGGTTCTCCACCGTCCGCAGAACGTCGAGCCGTTCATGTCGTCGCTGCTCGCCTCCACCGGCCGGGCCACGGCGTGGTGGGTCATCGAGCCTGGCGATGCTGAGGTGTCTGAGCTCGTCCAGGGCTGGGGCGGTCGGATCGTCGAGTGCCCTGGGACGTTCGCTCAGAAGGTCAACTACGCCCACGGGCTGGGTCGATCGCCGTGGATGCTTCTCGTCGGTGACGACGTGCAGTTCCGGGCCGGCTGGCTCGACCAAGCGGAGTTCGTGGGCGACAAGTATGAGGCCAACGTGGTCGGCACCAACGACCTTGGCAACCCTCGCACCCTGCGGGGTGAGCACAGCCCGCACCCGCTGATCCGACGGTCGTACGTCGAGGAGGTCGGCGCCTCCTGGGATGGTCCCGGCGTTGTGTGCCACGAGGGCTACCGGCACTGGTACGTGGACGACGAGATCGTCACCGCGGCCAAGCAGCGCGGCGTGTGGCAGATGGCAGCAGGCAGCGTCGTCGAGCACATGCATCCGCTGTTCGGGAAGGCGCAGGACGACGACGTGTACCGCCTCGGCCAAGCTGCAGCCAAGAAGGATCAGGCGACGTTCTCGGCCCGCTACCGGCAGAACCGGGCGGCGTGATGCATGAGTCAGTGATGGCCTACACAGCCGAGATGCTCCCCGCCCCCTCGGGTCGTGTGCTCGAGGTCGGGTCGTACGACGAGAACGGCACCGTCCGGTCCCTGTTCGCTGGGTGTGACTTCGTGGGTGTCGACATGCGCGACGGCCCCGGCGTCGACCAGGTGGCAACCTCGCATGACCTGCCGTTCGACGACGAGTCGTTCGACATCGTCGTATCGACCGAGATGCTCGAGCACGACCCGTTCCCGTGGGTGTCGATGGCCGAGATGGGGCGGGTTCTCCGTCCCGGCGGGTTGCTCCTGCTCACAGCCCGGGGCAACGGGTTCAAGCTCCACGCCTACCCCGATGACTACTGGCGGTTCATGCCGTCATCGTTCCCGCTGCTGCTGAAGCTGGCCGGGTGCGAGACGCTCGACGTTCGACAAGACCCGCAGGCGCCGGGGATGTTCGGCTTCGGCCGAAAGGTGGTGACGGATGGCAGCTCATGACCTGTGCACCGTCCCCGACGTCAAGGAGTTCCGGGCGATCGCCCACAACCAGGACGACGCCCTGATCGGCACGCTGATTGGCGTGGCGTCGCGGTGGCTGATGGCCGAGGTTGGCCGGCAGCTCTACCCCGATGGCGCGACGTCGACACGGAAGTTCCTGCCGCCGACGTGGGGCGAGACGCTGTTCGTGGACGACATCTCGACCCTGACCGGCCTGGTGGTCGTGGATCACGGCGCGACGCTCACGATCGACTCGGACTTCTACGCCGCCCCGCTCAACGGCAAGACCCCCGGCGGGGAGCCGGCGCCGTGGTACCAGTTGGTGCGCTACTCGGGGCAGACATGGACGCGACCCGGCCAGGGTGGCTCCATCTCGGTGACAGCCGCCTGGGGGTTCCCGGCGGTCCCGTCGCTGGCGAAGCAGGCGGCCATCGAGACGACCGCCGATCTGCTGCAGGTTCGGTCCAACACCTTCGGCATCCTGTCCGTGGTGGACGCGGTGACGGCCGTGCGGTTGCGGACCAACTCGCACGTCGCCGAGCTCGTCCACACGTACAAGCGTGGGGACCGGGCGCCTGGGTTCGGGATCGCCTGATGCTGGCCGAGGTCCGCAAGGCGCTGGCCAACGTGATCGCCGAGGGCATGTCCCAGGTGGATGCGAAGGTGGAAGCCCATCCTCCGAAGGCGTTGCAGGCCGGCGTGTACGTCTACGTGCAGCCCGACCCGGCGAGCTACTTGGCGGCGTGGCGGTCGTTCGGCGACAACGGACGCTGCGAGATCAACTACCAGGTGGTCGTGTGCGTGCCGGACAACGGCAACCCCGCCGCCGCCTGGGACCAACTCGACGAGCTCCTCGACCCGCTGTCCTCGGCCCCCAACGTGTTCGGTGCCGTGCGGGAGAGCGCCGACCTCGGCGTGCCGGGGATCGAGGCCACGGCAGCACCGCTCATCGAGGACGTCCCCGGTCCGCAGTTGACGTCCGTCGCTGATGGTTCGGTCACCTACTACGAGATGGCGCTGCCGGTGCGCGTCATCGCCCAGAGGAGCTAGCTGTGGCTGTCAGCGCGACCCTTGCGCCCCGTCTGTACGTGGGTACGTGGAACTGGACGACGAGCGCCAATCAGATCGACGTGGGCGCCACCATGGCGACGCAGCCGGCGACGACGTTTGAGTACGTCGAGGGCGGCTTCACGACGGCGGTCGCGGGGCTCAAGACGTTCGAGTTCAACTCCACCGGCCTGCAGGACTACGACGGGGCGACGGCGTTCGATGCGTGGCTCCGTGCAAACTGGGGCTCCTATCACGCAGTGTCGTGCGCCTACGAGGGTTCGGCCCTGTCGAACAAGTGCGTGGTCGCCTACGGGCAGATGGGCGGCTATCGGCCGTTCAACGCGCAGGTCGGGGCCATCCCGACGACGGTCGGCACGGTGTCAGGTGGCCGGTTCGGTGAGGGCCAGGTGACGGCGGTGGCGACGTCAGCGATCACGGCGACGGCGAACTCGACTCCCGTGCAGCTCGGTGCCACGTCGGCCGCTCAGTCGGTGTACGCGGCGATTCACGTGGTGGCCGCGTCGGGGACGACGCCGAGCCTGACGCCGCAGATTCAGTCGGCGAGCACGTCGGGAGGCAGCTACACGAACCGTGGCAGCGCCGGCACGGCGTTCTCGGCGGCGGGCGAGCAGTGGCTTGCGACGTCGACGGGTGCGGCGATCACCGACACGTGGTGGCGGATCGCTTGGACCGTGTCGGGCACGTCGCCCTCGTTCTCTGTGTTTGCCGCCCTGGCGATCATCTGATCCTCCCGTAGTCCCCCCACAACCGAGCGCCCGTGCCATCCGGCCGGGCGCTCTCTCGCGTACCCGAGAAGGAGCCCGCTGTGGCTGTCATCGCACTCAATTCGCTCTACATCGCTGTGGCGGCCAGCACCACGGGTGGTACCGCCCCCGGTGGTGCGACCGCTCCGACGGGCTGTTCGCTGTCGTCGGCGTCCGACCTGTCGTCGTGGGTGACCGCGACGGAGGCGGGTGCCGATCTGGCGACCCAGGACTCGACGACGTACGGGTCCGGTGGCTACACCGCTGTCGTCGCCGGCCTCAAGTCGGGCGTCCTGAACCTGGGGCTCCTCAACGACTTCGCAGCGTCGTCGCTGAACGCCCTGATCGGCATGAACGGGTCGGTCATCTCGTTCGGGTCGACCGGGTTCGTCGAGGTGCGCCTGACGTCCTCGAGCCGGTCGAGCACCAACCCCGGCTTCATCTGCAAGGTGCTGCACAACGGTTGGCGCCCGTTCAACGCGTCGGTCGGGAACATCCCGATGGTGCAGTGGAACCCAGTCATCATCGGTGGCTTCGCCGAGCTGACGGCCTGACGTTGGGCACCTCCCGCTCGTTCGGTGAGCTCGAGCGGAAGCTGGCGGCGGCTGCCCGGAACTTGGAGCAGTCGACGCCTCGGACGGTGCTCTTGGCGGCTGAGGCGGCCAAGGGTCAGCTCGACGCCGAGATCAAGAGCCGGGTGCCGGATCTCGACATGTCTGGCCTGTCGTCGGCCAAGACGAAGAGCGGCAAGGCCAAGAGCGGCAAGGTGGGGACGCGGATCGCTCGCTCGGGTGCGAACGGGTCGACTCGGAGTGTGCGTGCGGTCGGTGCGGTGCACTGGTTGGAGGGCGGCACCAGGGCGCACCTGGTGGGCATGGGCCGGGTCAACGGGTCGATGTCGACTCGGGGCCGGTACCGGAAGGCTCAGGCGAAGTTCATGAAGGCCGCTGGTGCGGCGCATCCGGTGCGTGGCCCGTTGTGGCATCCCGGCATGAAGGCCGGTCACACCTGGTCGAAGGGTGTGCGGAAGGCCAAGCCGAAGGCAACGCAGGTGTTCCAACGGCGGACAGTGGCGGACGCGTTCGATCCGTTCGCGTGAGAGGCGGGTGACTTGATGGCTGGCGCAAGGGAGATCCTCGAGCTCGTCATCAAGGGTGACGCCAAGGGCGCCATCGAGGCGTTCCGGGGGACGTCGGACGCGGCCGACAAGGCCGAGGGTTCGGTGTCCCGTTCGGGCGCCATGTTCGAGAAGTTGACCGGCCGGTTCCCGGTGCTGGGCAAGGCTGCCGAGAAGTTCGGCGTCGACGCCGGGAACGCCGGCACGGTTGCCGCTGGTGCCGCTACGGCTGCCGCCACGGCGGTCGCAGCGTTCGCCGCCAAGAGCGTCACGGCGTACCAGAACGTCGCCGGGGAGATCCTCAAGTTCCAGCGGGCGTCCGGGGCGTCGGCCGAGGAGGCGTCGAAGTTCGTCGAGGTGGCCGGCGACTACGGCATGTCGGCCGACCAGGCGGCGGGCAGCATCGGCAAGCTCGCCAAGGCTGTATCCACGTCACCGGCCGCGTTCCGTGAGTACGGCATCGAGGTCGCCAAGAACGCCGACGGCACGACCGATCTGGTCGGGACGTTGGTCAACGCGGCCGGTGCGTTCGATCGGGTGCAGGACCCGGCGAAGCGTGCCGAGATGGGTACCAAGCTGTTCGGCAAGTCCTGGCAAGACCTTCTGCCCCTCCTGGAGAAGGGCAGCGAGGGCCTGCGCGAGTCGTTCGAGGGCGTCTCCGAGCTCAAGATCCTGAACGAAGAGGACTTGAAGCAGGCCGAAGAGTTTCGGCTCGCGATGGACGACTTGAAGGACGCGGGCGAGGGTCTGATGATCCAGGTCGGCCGGGGTTTGGTGCCGGTCATTTCGGATCTGGCGACCGAACTCGGCAAGGTGACGGCGCAGGCCGACAAGCTGACGAAGCCGATCGGTGGCCTGGGGACGGTCACGGGTGGCTTGGTGAAGTCGCTTCGCGAGGGCAGCTTCGCCTTGGGCGGGTTCAAGGCTGCGTGGCAGGGGGCGAGCGAGAAGGCGAAGGAAGCGGAGGAGGCCGAGAACAAGGCGGCCGACGCGATCCGTTACGCCGGGTCGCAGGCGGACTTGTACGTGAAATCGCTGATCGAGCGGAACGCTGCGGGCGAGGAAAGCATCCGCGTCGCCGAGGAGACGGCGGAAGCGGAGGAGGACGCCGCCGACAAGCAGCGTGAGGCCGCCAAGCGTGTCGCTGACGCCCAGAAGGACCGAGCCGACGCCACCCGTGACGCGTACCGGGCGGCCGAGGAGTCGGTGAACCCGATCCTTCGGGAGCGTGCAGCGAACCGTGAGCTTGCCAAAGCCGCCGACGACGTCAAGAAGGCGACGGACGAAGCGGCCAAGGCCAAGTTCAAGGACGTCGAGAAGAACGACGTGGTGGTCGCCGGCCAGGACGGGCTGATCACCAAGATGTCGGAGGTGGCGTCCGCGTACGCCACGGCGCAGGGCGCGAGCGAGGGCACGAAGAAGCACGCCGAGCTGTACGTCACGAAGCTCAAGGAGTTGCGGGACCAGTACGGGGTGCAGCTCGGCCCAGCCATCGCGATCTACGACGAGTTGATCCGCCGCATCGAGGCGACGATCCGTTTGCAGGACGAGGCGAACCGGACGGCGGCGGGCTACAACGTCGGCGGCGGCGGCGATCGTGGGCAGCCCGGTCGGCCGGTGGCGTTCTCGTACGGTGGTGCTGCGGCGTCGATCACGGTCCCGGCGATGGGTCAGGCCGTGAACCTGACGGTGAAGATCGACGCGCCGATCGTGACGAACCAGGCGGCACAGTGGGTCGCTGACCAACTGGCGGTCTACATCCGCACGAACGGCTCTAGCAGCCTCCGGAACCTGCTCGGGGTGACCGCATGACCGTCGCCTACTTCGGCAGCGGTGCGACGCTCGGCGTGTTCATCGACTTCAACGCAGGTGTCACGGACACCCCGGCCGCATGGACCGACGTGACCGCCGACGTCGTGATCGACCAGCCGCTCACGATCAACCGTGGCCGCTCGTCGGAGCGCGACACGTTCCAGACCGGGACGTGCTCGTTCTCGCTGCTGAACACGGCCCGCAAGTACGACCCGGAGCACTCGAGCGGGACGTACTTCGGCAAGCTCCTGCCCGGCCGTCCCGTCAAGGTGGAACTGACCTACTCGGGCTCGACGTCGGTGCTGTTCCGTGGGTTCATCCAGGGTTGGCCGCAGGCGTGGGAAGCGTCGGACAACAAGAGCGTGGTGTCGATCGTCGCTCATGACGCGTTCAAGTACCTGGCGATCGCCCGGCTCCCGGAGTCCCGCTACTACGTCGAGGTGATGGCCGACACGCCCACGGCGTGGTGGCGGCTGGGTGACCCGGACACGATCATGCGCGACGCGGCGACGTCGGCCGGCACGTACACCGGGACGCACCAAGCGAGCTCGACCGAGGCCGACTCGATCGTCACCGGGACGAGCGGCGCCCGCACCTTCACGACCGCCGGCTACTCGTCGGCGCCCGGCTCACCGCTCAACGGCTCCACCAGTAGCGTCGAGTTCTGGTACCACGCCGACACGCTCGCCGATAGCGCCGTCGTGTGGCAGGGCGCGCTTCCGAACGGCACGTTCGCTCAGGCCGGCGTCACCGTCACCGATGACGGCCGCGTTGCGTGCAGCTTCACGAAGACGATCATCAGTGACCAGCTCGGCTACGTCACCGACCCTGGCGTGATCGTTGCCGGGCAGACGTACCACATCGTGGTGACCAAGTCGGGCACGACGTGCCTGTGCTACGTCAACGGGCAGTCCGTCACGTTCACGTCGTTCATCAACTCGGGGACGATCGGGACATCGTTCGGTGAGCTCGCGCGCATCGGTCCACGGGACGCCAACGACGTCGCCACGTTCACGGCCGACGAGGTCGCCATCTACCCGTCGGCGCTGTCGGGGGCTCGGGTGCTGGCCCACTACACGGCGGGCAGCACGGTCAACGCAGGCGAGGACGTGGACGCCCGGATCTCGCAGACCGTCACCGATGCCGGGCTCACCTGGCTGTCGACGTCGCTCGAGGACTCACAGGTGACGGTCCGGTTTGCCGACTACTCGATCGGTGGCGGTGGCGTGCTCGCCTACCTGCAGGCGCTCGAGCGCACCGAGCAGGGCCGCATCTTCGTCGCCGCCGATGGGACGCTCACGTTCCACCAGCGGTACCACGACCAGACGACGAGCGTGGCGGCGGCGTTCACCGACGTTGCGGGCGGGTCGCTGCCGTACGTCGAGTGTGTCCACGAGTTCGACGACACCCGCGTGTTGAACGACGCCACTGTGTCTCGCACGAACGGTGTGGCGCAGCGGTACAGCGACGCGACGAGCGAGGGCGCCTACGGGTTGCAGTCCGTGACGATCGACGCGTTGCAGGGCCAGTCGGACGCCGAGTGTCTCGACATCGCCGTAGCGACGGTGTCCCGCTACAAGGACCCCGCCGCTCGCATCCGTGCCCTGAGCGTGAAGCCGAGGTCGAACGCTGCCGGGTTGTTCCCGGTGGTGCGGACGTTGGACATCGGGTCGAAGGTCACGGTGCGCCGGCTGCCGCTCGGCACGGGCTCGGCGTTCACGAAGACGCTGACCGTCGAGGGTGTGACGCACTCCATCGGGATCGACGGCGAGTGGGTGACGACGTACCTGACGGCGCCCGTCAACCCGAACAACTACCTCATCCTCGATGACGCCACGTACGGGCAACTCGACCAAGAGCTGATTGGGTACTGATGGCCTGGACTACGCCTCGCACCTGGGTGACGAACGAGACGGCCACAGCCGCCAACTTCAACACCCACGTCCGCGACAACCTCAACGCCCTGTACGGGACGGACTCGTCGTACACGCCGACCTTGTCGCAGGGCGCGTCGACGAACATCTCGAAGACGGTGACGGCGGCCCGCTACATCCAGACCGGCCGGATCGTGCAGGCGTGGGTCGATCTGGCGGCCACGGGTGCGGGGACCGCAGGGTCGAACATCACGGTGACCCTTCCCGTGACGGCGTCCGGCCATTCGGCCAACCAGGTGATCGGCGCCGGGATCTACTACGACGCGAGCGCGACGACGTACTACACGATCGCTGCCTACCTGGCGTCCACGACGACCGTGCAGTTCATTGCCACGAACGCGACCGGTGTCAGCTTCGGCAACGTCCCGGCCGTGACGGTCGCATCGTCTGACCTGCTCCGCTTCAACGTGCAGTACGTCGTCGCATGATCCCCGCCCCGCTCCTCATGATGCCCCGCGGGTTCGTGAAGGACGAGCGCAAGGTCGACGCCCGCGACGCTCAGGGCCGACGCATCCTCCACGTCCACAAGCGGGACCAGGCCCACGGTGGCCGGTGGGGTGGTGTCGAGACGTACAAGCCCGACACGTCGAACGACGCCACGATCAAGCCGGTCACCGTCACCGTCACGCTGCGGGCCGCCGACTTCGGGATGACCAAGCACGAGCTCGCCCGTGTGCTCACCCGCTGCCCGATCCTCAACGCCCCACCGAAGACCAGCCCGTCAGGGCTCATCCTCCCCTAATCGAAAGGCCCCCCATGGGTAAGACAGCAGACCTCGAGCGGGCCGGCGCCACGCTTGCTCGCGCGAAGGCGAAGGCGCTCAAGGACATCGACCCCACCGAGGCGCGCAAGTTGCTCGAGGCCGCCGACCTGGGCGACGCCTACGCCGACATGTGCGACGAGTGGGACGCCGTCCGCGCCAACCCGGCGGCGACCCGTGGGCAGATCAAGGGCGCGAAGGCCCGCCTGTTCGAGCTGCGGTCGACGTGGCGCCTGTACGGCGAGACCGCCGGGACCCGCAAGCACATCGTCGTCGAGAACAACACGGAGGGCTGACCGATGGCATTCGCATCCGGCGTCTACGGAACCACGTTCGAGGACAGCTTCGACGCGACGGGCGGCGCACTGAACCTCGACGCCGACACGGTGAAGGCGGCGCTCTACACCGACACCCGCACCC
>CAZMHG010000057.1:0-10783 GCA_964565975.1 uncultured Ilumatobacteraceae bacterium
CAAGAAACGCTCATCGCCGAGCTCGACGCCATGATCACCGAAGAGACCCGCTCCCTCACCGACGCCGAAGTCGTCCGTGGCGACGAGATCATCGCCCGCCTCGGCGCCATCAAGGCCGACGACGACAAGCTCGCCGCCCGTGAAGCCGAACTCGCCGAGGTGTCGGAGCGTCGCTCTAACGCCCGCCGGGCCCCGATCCCGGGTATGCTCGGCAAGCCCGAAGCGGTCGACGCGCTGCGCCTCGGCGACAGCGACGCCAAGGCCCGTGCAGTCACGTTCGTCGAGCAGTCCCGCTCGTTCATCGTCGACGAGCACCGCTCGAACCTTGTGAACCTCATCGAGCGCAACGGCACCGTCGGTGCTGCGGCCGCCCGTATGGCGCTCACGACCGGTTCGGAGGCCTACGTTCGTGGCTGGTCGAAGTACATGAGCGGCCAGGCCATGTTCATGACCGACGAAGAGCGCGCCGCGCTCTCCCGTGGCATGGACAGCGCCCGTGGCGACGAAGTGTTCGGCGACCGTGCCATGACCTCGGGCACCGGCTCGAGCGGCGGCTACTTCGTGCCGATCTTCATCGACCCCACGATGATCATCACCGGCGCCGGCTCCCTGAACCCCCTTCGCCAGATCTCGACCGTCAAGACGATCGGCCCCGCCTTCGGTGGCTGGTACGGCGCCACGGCCGCTCAGGTCACGGCGGCGTGGACCGGTGAAGGTTCGGCAGCCCCGGACAACACCCCGACGGTCACGCAGCCGAACATCCCGGTCTACATGGGCGAGGCGTTCGTCGCCGTCAGCTACCAGGCGTTCGAGGACATCAGCGACCTGGCGTCCGACGTGCTGGCGCTGTTCAGCGACGCCAAGGCCAACCTCGAAGCCATCGCTTTCACCACGGGCGACGGTTCGTCGAAGCCCACCGGCGTCAGCTACGCCGTCGCCCAGATCACGGCCTCCCGTGTGTCGGCGACGACCGGCGGCACCTTCGGCGTGCAGGACGTGTTCGTGACGCACCGTGCGGTGCCGGCTCGCTTCCGCCAGCCGACCAGCAACCGGGCATGGCTCGCCAGCCTCTACGTCATCGACGAGATCCGCCGTCTCACCATGGCGCAGAACTCGGCCAACAGCGTGTTCACCGACTTCTCGGGCGGCGTGCCGGCCCAGCTGCTCGGCGACTCGCTCTACGAGGCGTCGCAGATGTCGGCGTCGCTGACCACCGGTCAGGACGTGCTGCTCACCGGTGACTTCAGCCGCTACTACATCGTGGACCGCATCGGGTTCTCGACCGAGTTCATCCCGAACCTGTTCGACACCTCGACCGGCCGGCCCACGGCTCAGCGTGGCTGGATGTCGCACTGGCGTGTCGGCGCCAACGCCGTCGATACCAACGCCTTCCGGCAGTTGCGTCTCTGACGCACAGCTAGTCGCCCCCACCGGCCGCTTGGAACGGTCGGCTGGTGGGGGCACCGTTCCTTGCCGTTCCTGAAAGAAGCACCGCAATGGCACTTGTGCGTCCCACCGCCGCGTTCGTCTCGATGGTCGAGGGCTACCCCATCACATTGGGGCCCGCCGACATCCTCGAAGACAGCAACCCTCACGTCCTTGCCAACCCGACCTGTTTCGAGCCGGTCCGAGCCACATTCCCGGGAACGGGCGGCGAGGTCATGCTCGAGCGTGGCGGGCGGCGCCCCAAGTGAGCAAGAAGCAACTTCGCCAACAACTCGCTGAACGCGCCGACATCAAGATCACGGCCAGCGGCACCGTCGCCGTCGGCTACTGCTACGCACAAGGCACGTTCACGCCCCAGTTCGCCCGGTCCTACCGGATGCTGCTCGCTCGTGAACTGGCCGCCGGCCGCATTGTCGTGGAGTTCCCGCACGAGACCTCGGGCGTGCACATCCCCAAGGCACGCTGCGACATCGTGCGATCGTTCCTCGATCATCCGACACGGCCCGAGTGGCTGTTGATGGTCGACTCCGACGCCACGTTCTCCGACGACCTACTCGATCGCCTGCTCGCTTCGGCGCACCCGAAGCATCGCCCGATGATCGGGGCCCTGGCGTTCGGTGTCGCCCCCGGCAAAGGCGCCGACGGCGAACACACCTTCAACGACGTCGGCGGCACGAACTTCGAACTGTTCCCGACGCTCTACGTCTTCGACGACGAAGCCCGGCCGAACATGATGTTCAACTACCCACGCGAGCAGCTCGTGCACGTGCACGCCACCGGCGCGCACTGCATGCTGATCCACCGCTCCGTGCTTGCCAATCCCGGTTGGCTCGAAGACGGACACCCGCTGCCCTGGTATCGCACGGCGATCTCCAACGGCAACGAAGTCAGCGAAGACCAGTTCTTCTGCTGGAAGGCCGGCAGCCTTGGCTACCCGATCTTCGTCGACACGTCGATCAAGACCGGCCACGTCAAGACGTTCGTCGCCGACGAGGACGAGTACGACCGCCGCCGTGGCGCCGCCACCCGAGTGGCCGCTGTGCCGCCGCCCGCAACGGAGCGGGTAGCGGTGCTCGTGCCGGTGATGAACCGTCCCCAGAACGTGAAACCGTTCATGGAGTCGCTCAGGGCCTCGACCGGGCTTGCGACGGCGTACTTCATCGCTGATCGTGACGACAACGCCGAAATCGAAGCCGTCAACAACGCCGGCGACGACGCACGCCTCATCATCAGCGACCGAGGCCCGACGTTCGCCGGCAAGGTCAACTGCGGTTTCAAAGCCACCACCGAGCCGTGGGTGCTGGTCGTCGGCGATGACGTCCGCTTCCACCCCGGCTGGCTCGACCACGCCATGTACGCCGCGCAGGTCACCGGCAAACGAGTCATCGGAACCAACGACCTGGCCAACAAGTACGTGATGGCCGGCCAGCACGCCACCCACCCGCTGTTCCGGCGTGACTACGTCGACGAGCTCGGCGGTTCGTGGGACGGGCCCGGGCTGATCGCCCACGAGGGCTATCACCACTGGTTCGTCGACAACGAGTTCTGTCAGGCAGCGCTCGACCGTGACGAGTTCGTGGTCGCGCTCGCGTCGATCGTCGAGCACCTCCACCCGACCGCCGACAAGGCGCCCGACGACGAGGTCTACAAGCTCGGCCGTTCCCGCCGCCTGGAGGACGAGGCGCTCTACGTCAGCCGACGGGAGGCGCACCATGCATCCGATCGGTAAGCCGTTCCCGCACGTGGTGCTGCATCACCACTGGGAACCGGCGCTGCTGCGCCGTTGCCGCCAAGACTTCGACGAGATCGACTGGCAGCCGGGCTGGCGCAACGCCAACGAGTTCAAAGACGGCGCGCCGTTTACCGCCGGCTACTGGTGCATGTTGATGCGCGACAAGCTCACCGAGCCCGCCTGGATCGCCCAGATCGAAGAAGCGTTCGGCATCCCCGACCTCACCTTCGACGACGAAGGCGGCGGCCTCCACCGCATCCCGATCGACGGTTTCCTCAAGCTTCACGTCGACTTCAACCGCTCGAGCCGCACCGGTCTCTACCGGCGCATCAACTGCCTGGTGTACCTCAACGAGGACTGGCGCAAAGGCGACGGCGGCGAGCTGCAGCTCCACAGCGACCCGAACCAACCGGCCGAGGTGACGATTCCGCCGATGTTCAACACCACGGTGCTGTTCGCCACGTCCGAGACAAGTTGGCACGGGCATCCGAACCCGCTTACCCGTGGGCAGCGGTGCTCGCTCGCCGGCTACTACTTCTCGCCCGAACCGGCACCGAACTACACCGGGCCCCACTCGACGGTGTTCCGCTGATGCACGACGCAGCCTTCAACTACGTGCGAGACCAGTTCCTCGAACACGGCCCCTGGGCCACGGTCATTGAGTTCGGCAGCCGCAACATCAACGGCGGCGTGCGCGAACTGTTCAATGGCGTCGACTTCCTCGGAATCGACGTTCGAGAAGGCGAAGGCGTCGACCTGGTCGCCGACGCCGCAACCGTCGAGGTCGGCCCGGTCGACTGCGTGATCTGCACCGAGGTGCTCGAACACGCCGACAACGCCGAGCAGATCATCGCCAACGCCTACCGGTCCCTCAATCGTGGCGGCGTGTTCATCATGACGTGCGGCGGTCCCGGACGGCACGAGCACTCGGCCATCGACGGCCTCGGCCTCCAACCCGGCGAGTTCTACCGCAACGTCGACGCCGAGACCTTGAGCGAATGGCTCGAACGAGCCGGATTCAGCGAGTACGGCATCGACCAGGCCAGTCTCGACATGCGTTGCATCGCCTGGAGGTGAACCGTGGCCTATACCGCCGACACGCTCGACGTGCTCACCCAGCAAGAGGCGCGCGACGCCGTCCTCGGCATGAGCACGCCGACAATCAACGACGACATCCTCAGCGGCTGGGTCACCGCCATCTCACGCCGACTCGACATCATGTGCGGGCCCGTCGTGCAGCGCACCGTAACGAGCGAGAAGCACTCCGGTGGCTTCCCCTCGATCCAGCTACGCCGTAGCCCCGTCACGTCGATCGCCACGGTTACCGAGTACATCCTCACGACCGGCACCACGCTGACCGCCGAAACCGTCGGCACCACGCCGGGCACCGCTTACGTCGCCGAGCCGCACCCGACCAGCGAATCACTGCTGTCGGGGCGCATCCTGCGCCGCAACACCGGCAACACCATCTCGTTCTGGCCCGGCATCAACAACATCGTCGTCACCTACACCGCCGGCCGCTACGCCGACACCGCATCAGTCGACGACCGCTTCAAGTCAGCTGCCCGGCTCATCCTGCGCAACATCTGGCGTTCGGTCACCCCTGGCGTCGGCAAGGTCGGTGACTACGACGTGCCGTTCGTCAACTTCCCGACGTATCTGATCCCCGACGCGGTGAAGCGTGAACTGCTGCCCGACGAGATCTTCGTCATTCCCGGGATCGCCTGATGCTGCTCGGCACCACGATCCCGCTCGCCAAGCAGGCGCTCATCGATCTCATCGACAGTCGGGTCGGCGACAGCGCCAACGTGCAGTACGCCCGCCCAACCGACACCGCCGACCTGCGTGCCGGCAACGGTGCCGCAGCAGTCATCTACCTCGACACGCAGATCGACTGCAGCTACGACATCCCGTTCGTCACCGCCGGCACCATGCGCATCGACGAGACCTACACGGTGCCCGTCGTCATTCAGTACATGGCGCTGGAGAACGAAACGCAGCAGGACTGCGACACCGCCGCTGCCGAACTGGCTCACGGCGTGCTCGGTGCCCTGGCCCAGAACCCGAATCTCAACATCACCTCGACCACCGAACTGCAGACGTTCGTCGCCAAGCCCACCGGCGGCACCTACATGGCCGAAGCGGCCGGTGATTCGCCGGCGTTCTACGTGACCCGCCACGTCATCAACGTCGAGGTCTACGCCCGACTCATCCTGAGCTGAGGTACCCGAATGAAGGTCGTCTACGTCGGCCCGTCCACCACGGGCGTTGACATCGCCGCCACCGGCCAACACGCCGAGCCCGGCACTCCGATCGAAGTCGACGACGTGCTCGGCGCGTCGTTGCTCGAGCAAGACATCTGGCAACCCGCCGAACCCAAGAAGCCGGCTGCGCCGGCGGAGAAGGAGTAACCGATGGCGCAGAGCACCGGTATCAGCGCTCAAATCGGCGTGAAGGCCGAAACCACCTACGGCACCTACATCGCCCCGACGGCGTTCTTCCCGCTCATCTCAGAGTCGGTGAAGTTCGACATCGGGCGCATCGAGTCGAAGGCGATCCGAGCCAACCGCCTCGTCATGGACTCGGGCGACTGGGCCGCCGGCCAGAAAACCGGCAGCGGCCAGGTCAACCTCGAACTGTACGACCGCACCTCGGCCATCTTGTTCGTGCACGCCCTCGGTTCGGTCACCACGACCGGTTCGGGCCCGTACACGCATACGATCACGCCGGGCAACCTGCTCGGCAAGTCGCTGACGATGCAGGTCGGCCGGCCATCGACCGACGGCACCGTGCGCGTCTTCTCGTACCTCGGTACCAAGATCAAGAGCTGGACGCTGACCGCCAAGGCCAACGAGCTCGTCAAGATGACCCTCGACGTCCTCGCTCGCGACGAAGACACCGCTCAGACGCTGGCATCGGCCTCGTACACCTCCGGCCTCAAGCCGTTCGTGTTCACCGGTGCCGCCGTGTCCGTCGGCGGCTCGTCGCTGAGCAACTGTCGCGAGTTCACGATCCAGGGCACCAATAGCCTTTCCGACCGTCGCGTCGTCAGCTCGGCGCTGATGCTCGAGCCGGTCGACGGTGACCAGCGTTCAATCAAGGGCACGATCACCATGGAGTTCGACTCCATGACCCAGTACGCCCGCTACACGGGCGCCACCGAAGCCGCTGTCGTGCTCACGTTCACGTCCGGTTCGAACTCGATCACGATCACGATGAACGCCCGTTTCGACGGCAACACGCCCAACGTCGCCGGCCCTGACATGCTGACCATTCCGCTCGACTTCACGGTTGTGGGCACGTCGGATTCGGCTGGCATCACCGTCGTCTGCGTGAGTAGCGACTCTGCGCCCTGATGGGCGTCTCGACGTCGCCGCAGCAGTTCCAACGCAAGGTCGCCACACTGCAGGCGAACTTGAAGGATCGGAACTATCGCATGGTCACCGAGGCGGCCAAGGTCGCCAAGATGGCCACGATCGCCACGGCGACCACGGCCACTGGCGGCGATCTGCGCTTGAAGAACGCAGGTCGCAACGGCGCCCGTCTTGGTGTCGGCTACGAGGTGACCCGCTCAGGCGACGATGCCCGTGCCCGGGTGCGAGCTCGCGGTCCGTGGCAGCTTGTGGAGCACCCGATCAAGCCCCACGTGATCACCAGCCGATACGCCGGTGGTTCTCGCAAATCAAGGGCTGCAAGGGTGCAGGCGGGGAAGCCGCTCGGCGGCGGCCGCCGGGCGATCGTGATGTCACCCTACGGGCCTCGCCGGTTCGTCAAGCATCCGGGCGTCCGCTCGCCGAAACGCCCGTGGGCTAAAGGCGTGCAAGCCGCCGAACCCCAGTTGCGCAACATCATGCGCGGCTGGGTCGGCGAGGAACTTCGGAAGGTGTTCTGACGTGGCCGAACCGGAACTCAAGCTGCGAACGTGGTGGAAGATCGCCGCCGGCAGCCAGGTCTACGAGACCAACACGCTGCGGCTGTCAGAGCTTGAGAACGCCGAAGACGCTTGCGGCATCGGATGGTCGCTGCTCAACCCCACCAACGTGCGGGCGCTACAGGGGCTGCTGTTCGCGTTCTTCCTGCGATCGATGACCCCCGAGGACGCCAAGACGCGCCTGGCCGAACTGACGGCCGCTGACGTCACCGTGGAGCTCGTTGTACGACCGAGTGAGTAGGTGAGTCGATGGCAACCGTGCTCGAGCGCCTTGAGCTGCTGATCGAGTCGAAGCTCAACGCCCAAGGCCTCGAGGCGGCCAAGAGCGGCGTCGGCGAACTGACCAGCAAACTGGCGCCCGCCGACAACATGCTGGCCAAACTCGGCATCACCGGCCAGATCACCGGTTCGCAGCTTGGCGCCCTCGGTGCCGGTGCCGCAGCCGCCGGCGTCGCCGGGCTCATTGCGCTCGCCGGCGAAGGCATCTCCAAGTTCCAATCGCTCGCGGCCAACGTTCTGCACTTCCAGCAAGTCACCGGGACAACGGCCGACGAAGCCTCACGCTTCGTCGCCGTCATGGACGACTACAAGGTCTCGGCCGACCAAGGCGCTCTCGCGTTCAGCCGGCTCGGCAACACGATCCAGCAGGCGCCACAGAAACTTTCGGATCTCGGCATTGCCGTGGCCCGCACCAAAGACGGTGCCGTCGATATGCAGGCGACGTTCTTCAACGTCGTCGACGCATATAACGCCACCGAAGACGCGTCCAGGCGCGCCGCAATCGGCACGGCGGCATTCGGTCGTGGTTGGCAGGATCTGTCGAACCTGCTGAGCCAGGGGTCGGCCAACCTTCGTCAGGCCTTCGACAGTGTCACGAACGGCCAGGTCCTCAGCCAGAAGGATCTGCAGATGGCCGAGCAGTACCGGCTGGCCATGGACAACCTGCACGACGCCATCCGTGACTTCGAGATGGAACTCGGCAAGGGTGTCATCCCGGCGCTGACGACGGCCACCACGGTCACCACGAAGATGATCGAGGCGATTGACAAGCTGGCGGCCAAGGCCGGCGGGTTGCAGGGCGTCTTCAAGTGGGTCACGTTCGTGATTCCGCCGCTGCACTACCTCTCCGACGCGATCGGTGCTGCGGGCTCCTCAGCCGACGCAGCCGTTCCGGCCGTCGACAATCTGGGCAACGCGATGGAAGAGGCCGCCAACAAGGCGATCTCTCTTCGGTCAGCACTTGACCATGCGATCGACGCCACGTCGAACGTCGAGCACGCGCAAAACAAGCTCGAGAAGGCGCAACTGGCGCTGATCGATGCCCAGGAGCGTTACACCAACGGCGGCAAGACGAACCTCGAACTGCAGAACGAGGCAGCTTCTGCGGCCGGTTCTCGTAGCGACAAGGAACGCCAGGTAGCTGACGCGCTCAAGGGCGTCGAGCGAGCGCAACGGCAAGTCACCGACGCTCAGCGCAGCCTCAACGATGCCCAAGAGGCCTTCGACGAATCACAGCGCAAGGTCATCGATACGACCAACGCGCTGCGGGACGCGCAGCTGGCGTTACTGGCCGCCAACACGCAGCGTCCTCGTGAAGCGGCTGACGCAGCGAAGGCGACCGAGGATGCCAAGCGGCGTCAGGCCGGCGCCGAACTGGACCTGGCCGACGCGCAGGACAAAGCCAAGGCAGCACAGCAGGCCGTCAACGACGCCGTTGCTGCCTATGGTGCCGGCTCACCTGAAGCGCTGAAGGCAACGCGCGATGCCCAACGGGCAGAGCTTGATCTCCAGCAACGCCAGCGCGACCTCGAGATCGCGCAGAGGGCCGTCAACGAGGCGACGCGCGACCAGATCGCCGTTGACGTACAGCTGAAGTCGGTCAGCGGCCAGCTCGAAGACGCACAGTCGAAGCTTGAGAACGCACAGCGGGGCGTCGAGGACGCGCAGAAATCGTCGCAACAGGCAGCCCGCACTCTCGAGGATCGAAACCGTGACCTCGCTGACGCCGTCGAAGGCGTAGCAGACGCCAACCGCCGAGTTCTCGAAGCGCAGAACGCTCGCGATGGTGGCGCGCCGGCGCACCAGGCAGTCACCAAGACGACGGCCCAACTCGAGCAGGACCTGAAAGACGCACAGCTTGGCGTTCGTGACGCACAGAAGGACGTCGCCGACAAGACCGGCGACGCCAACGTCGCGCTGCAGAACCTGTCGGACCTGCTGAATAACACGACGACGCCAGCGGCGTTGCTAGCTGCGCAGAAGACGGCAGCAATCCGTGCCGAGATCGCCGAACTGACCAAGTCGCTCGATCCGAACTCGGACGCGTACAAGTACCTCCAGGGCTACTCGGCGTTGCTGGCGACGATCGATCGCCAGGCCGGCAACGGCTATCAGGCGTCGTCGAGCTCGTCACCAAACGCCGCCGAGCACGGCCTCGAATCGGTGTCGCAGCCGGTCATCGTCAAGATCGGTGACGACACCATCGCCAACGTGGTCGCCAAGGTTCTCCGCACCCAGACGAGGGAAAACGGATGACGTTCTCAATCGGTCGCGCCGGCCTCGACGTCACGCTCGACAATCCCGGCAAGGTCACCGACACCGGCGACAAGGTCACGTTTGAGCAGCAAGCCCAGACGTGCTCGTCACTCAACGACTTCCGGTTCCTGCAATGGCAGTTGCTCGGGATGAAGGACAATCCCGACGAACCGTTTGTGCCCGTCGTATGGAGCGACGACCCGAGCTTCACCGGCTACTACCGGGTGACCAACGTTGAGGTCGGGCTGGTCGTCCCATCGCTCGTATCGTTCACGTTTCCTTGGAAGGTTGAGCTCGAGCGAGTGCCGCAGTTCGCTCAACCGTCGATGCAGTTGCTTTCGGTCGGCTCGCTGCGCACCAACGCGGCAGGCATCACGTCAGGTACCGAGATCGATTTCTACGGTCTCCCGAACACTACGTGGACGCCACTGTCGGGATCTGGCGCACCGGGCGGGTTCAGCGCCAACGAAAACAGGACGCTGAATGGCTCGACGCAATTCTGGTTCAACGGCGTCGCCGGATCTAACAGGGGATCCCAAGTCGGGATCCCTCCGGCCGACTTCTACACCGGCGCGGCGCGACTGGAATGGTCCCTCGATGGAGGCTCGACCTGGCGCGCGTTCACCGGTCGCTCCTTGCCCAACGTTCCATACGCCGTCCGCATCATCAACGATCTCGTAACGGCGCGATTCGCAAGCAGCTCATCGCTTGACTTGACGTTCACGTCGTACAACGGATCAAGCTATGGCACGGGCAAGACGTGGCGGCCGGCAGCCGGAGCCGGCCTCACTACCTATCCGGGCACGTGGGCTTCGGTGGTCGTCATGCGCAACTCACCGTCCGGCGTATCATTGCGCTTCACTCGTGGCGTCGATTCCGGAACTGGCGCGCCGTACACGCCTTACACGTTCGACATGACGCTTCGTCCGGGCGCGTGCTTCATCGCTTGCCAAGCGACGGACACCACCACGATCCAGGCCATCAAGCGAACGACGAACGAAGCTGGGACCAACATCACCGGCGGCATCCGAGCAACAGCCAACGACGCGACGTCGGGCCACCGCTACGTGCTGTCAACCCCGGTTGCGTTTACTACGGATACGACCGTAGGCGCTATCCGGCAGAACGCTTCGGGTTCG
>CAZMHG010000058.1:0-10766 GCA_964565975.1 uncultured Ilumatobacteraceae bacterium
CGACAGGATCTTGATGAACGTCGACTTGCCGGCACCGTTGTCGCCGAGCACGCAGGTCACCTTGCCGGCTTCGACCGACGTGGAGATTCCCGACAGCGCGGTGACGTTGCCGAAGAACTTGGAGATGTTGCGCAGCTCGAGCAGCGGCGGAACGGCGTTCTGCGTTTCCATCAGCGGGCCTCCTGTGCCTTCTTCCGGGTGAAGTTGTTGACCAGCACGGCGATCAGCAGCGTGCCACCGAGGAAGGCGTAGCGACCGTCACTGTTCCAGTTCGCCGCGGCGATGCCGACCTGGGAAATGGCGATGATCCCCGCGCCGAGCGCGGCGCCGATGACCGAACCGAAACCACCCGTGAGCAGCGATCCGCCGACCACGGCGGCGATGATGTACTCGAGCTCGAGGCCGATGCCCTGGTTGGCCTGGACGCTCTTGTACCGCAGGGCGATCAGGGTGCCCGACAGCGCGGCGCACACGGACACGGTGACGAACAGGCCGATCTTGACGCGGTTGACCGGCACGCCGATGGCTCGGGCAGCGTCCTTGTTGCCGCCGACCGCGTAGATCCAGTTGCCCCACTTGGTCTTGTTCAGGACGTAGGCACCGATCACCATCACCAGCATCCACCACACCACGGTTTCGCGAAGTGGGTTCTTGAGGATGCCGCCTCCCGCGGCCTTGGCCGCGGCGACCTGCGCGTCGGTCATGTTGGTCCAGACGATCCGCAGCACGACGCCGGCAGCGGCGAGCACGGCGCCGCCGGTCACCGCCCGGCGGCCGAGCTTGTCGGCCCTGGCGCTGCCCTCGGTGCGCTTGGTCATCAGGTACTCGAGCAGCGCGTTGGTCAAGGACACGGCGGCGAGGACGAGGATTGCCGAGAACAGCAGGGTGCGGAACCGTCGGTGGCCCGAGTCGCCACGCACGACGAAGGCAAGGGCGACGATGCCGGCGGTGATCAGCAGGCCGACGGCGAACTGCGCCGTGTGGCTGACCTTGGCCACTCGCGCGCGGGTCAGCATCAGCAGCACCAGACCGGCAGCGGCGAGCGAGGTCATCAGCGCGAAGCGCAGCGCTTGCACCGTGGTGAGCTGCAGCACGGCGACACCGAGCGCACCGGTGACCAGTGCGCCGTAGCCGCCGGCGAACGTGGACCGCAGGATCGTTCCGGTCGAATGGTCGTTCTTCAGCCCCGGCAGGATCCGGAGCAACGCCATCGCCAGGCCCACCGCGCCGAACGCAAGGGCGAGGAGCACGCGCACCGACGGTGCCGCCCAGGACAGCACCGGCGCACGCTCGGACCGGTCGAAGGGGATGTGCACGAGGAACGACAGGACGAGGCACGCGACGCCGATGACCAGGCGCTTGCGGCTGCCCGCGTCGATACCGCCGAGGACGTTCTGCCGCGGGACCGCGCCCGACGACCGCGGCGTCCAGAAGGCCAGGGCCAGGAGGACCACGGTCAGCGTGCCGCCGAGCAGCATGCACAGCCCCCACCCGAGGTTGGCGCCGACGCCGTCGTCGTGGTGGAGCCCGTAGAAGCCGAGCGCAGCCACCGCCAACGCGACGACGGCACCGCCGAGCGCGAGCGGGTTGAACGAGGCGCGGCGGATGAAGCTCTGGTCGAGCAGCCCCACGGCGAACAGCAGCGCGCCGAGCGCGAGCAGGCCGTAGAACAACACGTTGCGGCCGGTGAAGTTCTGCAGGTTCCACTCGTGGGCGATCCACTGCTTGGCGCCGGCGTAGCCGTCGACCTCGCCGATGCCGTCGACGAGCGACTTGTGCTCCACGCGCTGGGCGAGCACGACGACCATGCCGCGCACGACCCAGAAGGTCGCCAGGGTGATGATGAAGCTGGGCAGGCCGGTCCGGTTGATCATCATCCCGTTGAACCATCCGATGGCGACCGCGGTGAGCACCGTGACGGCGATCGCCCAGAACACGCTGATGCCGGTGCCCTGGAAGTGCTTGGCCATCAGGCCGATCTGCATCGCCGTGGCACCGGTCATCACGCCCGAGGACAGGTCGAACTCGCCGCCGATCATCAGCAGGGCGACGGCGGTGGCCATGATGCCCGTCGGTGCGGCGAGGTCGAGCCAGTTCAGCGTGCTCGACGCCTTGCCGAAGGTCTCGGCGACGCCCCAGAAGAAGGTCCAGACGGCGATCGCGCCGATCAACGCGCCGATCTCGGGCGTCATCAGCCACCGCTTCATCGGGGCCATGTGGGCGATGCGCTCGTCGGGTGCGGCCGGCGGTGGAGCGGCCGATGAACGGTCGGTGGTGGCGGTCATCTGCGGGGTCCTCGGTGGGGAAGAAGAACGGGAGGTGGGAGATGCGACGGCCGGGTCGACAGTGGGTCGACCCGGCCGATCACGTCATTGCCGTGCGGCACCCCCGGCACGCCGGAAGGTGCCGCACGGTGTGAAGCGCTGGGGTCAGCGCGTGCCGGCGTCGACCAGCTTGGACACTGCCTCGGCGTTGTCCTTGGTGACGAAGCCCGGGCCGGTGTTGATCGGCAGGCCACCGCCAAGGGTGTTCTTGTTGGTGATGTTGAGGTACAGCGCGAGCACGCCGACGTAGCCCTGCAGGTACTGCTGCTGGTCGATGGTGAAGTCGACCGAGCCGCCGGCGATGTCGGTGAGGATGTCCTTGGACAGGTCCACGCCGCCGATCATGATCTTGCGGCCCAGCTCGGTGGCGGCAGCGGCGGCGTCGTGCGCGATGACCGGGCCGGTACCGAACACGGCGTCGATCGACGGATCGGCCTCGAGGAAGGCCTTGATCTCACCCTGCTGCTTGCCCGAGGCGTCGCCCGAGGTGACCTTGACGTCGAACGTGCCGCCGTAGGTCTCCTTCGCGCCGTCGCAGCGGGCGTCGAGGCCGACGTTGCTCTGCTCCTGCTTGACGCAGAGGACGTGCTTCACACCAGCGGCCTTGAAGCGCTCACCGGCGCCGTTGCCGGCGATGGTCTCGTCCTGGCCGATGTGGGTGAAGGCACCGAACTCCTTGTACAGGTTCGAGCCCGAGTTGACCGTGACGATCGGCAGGCCGGCATCGGCGAACTTCTTCACCGCGTCCTTGACCGCGTCCGGCGACGCCAGCGACACGGCGAGACCTTGTGCGCCGTTGGCCAGCGCCTGCTCGATCTCGGATGCCTGCTTGGTGCCGTCGTTGTTGCCTTCCTGGTAGTCCAGGGTGACGCCGAGGTCGGCCGCAGCCTTCTCCGCGCCCTTCTTGAACACCGACCAGAACACGCCGCCGTCACTGTGGGTGACGACCGCGATCTTGACCGTGTCCTTCTTGGCCGTTGCCTCGGTGCTGATCGCCGTGACGGTCAACAGACCTGCGGCGGCCAAACCAGTGGCCAGACGGATCTTCTTCATGCTTGACGGTTCCCCCCTGTATTGGGCCGGGCCACCTGGCCCGGGTGTATCGAGCGCCGAGACGGGACGACCCGCCCGGAGCGGCACTGAGTGTGACACATTTCTCCCCGCGGCGCGGACAAGACACTGGACACGGTGTCCAGAAACTCCGTGTGCGCCGTGTGCGCCGTGTGGGGCGATCCGGCGGGCGGTGAGCGACCGAGCTCCTCTCGGCGACGCTCCGGTGTCACACCCCTGTGCGACGCTGCGATCGCAGGACGACATACCGCCCGGATCGGAGCAGGACAGATGCAGCGCGACAAGGACACGACAACGGGCAGCTCGACACCGGCCAGCTCGACACCGGCCAGTTCGACACCGGCCAGTTCGACACCGGCCAGTTCGACGAGCGCCTCGCCGTTCGGCACGTTCATCTCCTGCGCGACGTGTTGTGCGGGCGACGCGCGCATCTGCCGGGACTGCTTGGTCACCTACGTCGAAGCGGTCGAGGCGCCGATCGGTCTGACGTTCAGCGACGACGAGTGGCGGGCGATCGGGCTGCTCGCCGACGCCGGAATGGTGCCTAGCCTTCGCCATCGTGAGGCCGCCTGACCCGTCGCCGCGGCCGGCCGACCAGGCCTACCTGGACGAGCTTGGCGGCATCGCTGCATCGCACGGCATCGCCCGGTGGGGCGTCGCGTCGGCGCAGGTGCTCAGCCGGGCGCGCGCCGAGCTGCACCGCCGCAAGTCGCTCGGCCTGCACGACTCGATGCAGTTCACCTACAAGGACCCCGATCGGTCGACCCAGCCGGAGCGCGCCGTGTCCGGAGCCAACGCGGTGTTCGTCGGCGCGCTGGCGTATCGTGCCACGCGGCCGCCAACGCCGGTCGATCCCCACGGCCGGTCCGTGCCGGCCGGTGACGTGGCCCAGTACGCGTGGGCCGACCACTACGGCACGCTGCGCGCCGGACTGTGGGCGGTCGCCCGGCGACTGCGTGCCGACGGGTGGAAGGCGGTCGCGTACGCCGACGACAACAGCCTCGTCGATCGCGAGGTCGCCTACCTCGCCGGCATCGGCTGGTACGGCAAGAACGCCAACCTGCTGGTGCGTGGCTCGGGGAGCTGGTTCGTGCTCGGCAGCGTGGTGACGACGGCACCGCTGCCGGCCAACACCACGCTCGTTCCCGACGGCTGTGGCACGTGCTCGCGGTGCATGGTGGCGTGCCCGACCGGGGCGATCGTCGCCGCAGGGGTGGTCGACGCGGCGCGCTGCCTGTCGTGGGTGCTGCAGCGCCCCGGATCGATCCCGGTGGAGCTGCGCGAGGCGGTCGGGCATCGGCTGTACGGCTGCGACGACTGCCAGGAGGCCTGCCCGCCGACCGTGGTGCTCGGCCGCCGGGTGCATGCACCGGCTGGGCCGCTGCGCGCCCAGCTCGACCTGCTCGACCTGCTCGACGCCGACGACGACACCGTGCTTCGCGAGTGGGGGCGCTGGTACCTGGCCGGGCGTGACCCGCGCTGGGTCCGGCGCAACGCGCTCGTCGCGCTCGGCAACGTGCTGCGCGACGCGCACCACGGGGCGGGCGGGGCGGCCTTCGACCCGGCCGTCGTGTCCCGGGCGGCGCAGGCGCTGGCGCGCTACGGTGACGGCGCCGACCCGGTCCTGGCCGAGCACGCCCAGTGGGCCATGCGCCGTGCCGGCCTCGCCGAGCGGCACACCTCGACATGAAGCACCTCCTCGTGACCAACGACTTCCCGCCGAAGATCGGTGGGATCCAGTCGCTGCTGTGGGAGTGGTGGCGGCGGCTGCCGCCCGAGACGTTCGCCGTGCTCACCAGCCCGTATGCCGGCGCCGCCGAGTGGGACCGGGACCAGGCCTACCTGGTCGAGCGAACCCGCGAACCGGTGCTGCTTCCTCATCCGTGGATGGTCCGACGGATCGACGAGATGGCCCGGCGGGTGGGCGCTGGGTTGGTCGTCCTCGACCCGGCCGTCCCACTCGGCATCGTCGGGCCGTGGTTGCAGCTCCCGTACGCCGTCGTGCTGCACGGCGCCGAGGTCACCGTCCCCGGCCGGTTGCCCGGCTCCAAGCAGGTGCTCGGCAACGTGCTGCGCCGGGCGACGCACCTGATCGCCGCGGGGCAGTACTCGGCCGACGAGGCGGTGCTCGCCGCTGGGCGGCCACTGCCGATCACCGTCGTCCCGCCCGGTGTCGACACCGAACGCTTCCACCCGATCACGGATGCCGAACGGGTGGCCACCCGCCGGCGGTTCGGGATCGCTGCCGACGCGGAGCTGATCCTCGGCCTCAGCCGGCTGGTGCCACGCAAGGGCTTCGACACCGCGATCCGCGCCGTCGCCACGCTCGCCCGTTCGCGGCCGAAGCTGCGCCTGGTGCTCGGCGGCACCGGACGCGATCGCGATCGGCTGCAGCGCTTGGCGAACGAGGTGGGCGCACCGGTGCAGTTCCTGGGTCGGGTCGACAACGACGTGCTGCCGTCCCTGTACGCCAGCGCCGACATCTACACGATGCTGTGCCGCAACCGCTGGGTCGGGCTGGAACAGGAGGGCTTCGGCATCGTCTTCCTGGAGGCCGCGGCGTGCGCCGTGCCGCAGGTCGCCGGGCGCTCCGGCGGCGCCGCCGAAGCAGTCGTCGACGGCGTGACCGGGCTCGTCGTCGACGAACCGACCGACGTGTCCGTGGTCGCCGCGGCCTTTCGCCAGCTGCTCGACGATCCGGAGCGGGCGCGGGCGATGGGTGCCGCCGGCCGGCAACGGGCGGTCGACGAGTTTCGCTACGACCTGCTGGCGGCCCGGCTTGGTCGCGCCCTTGGCGCGCTACCAACATGAGTGCTGATGGCTGAGACGCAGACCCCCGCCACCACGGGCGCCGCGGTCGACGGCCTGGGGATGGTCCGCCTCGACCTGGCCGGCACCGCCGTCTTCGCGGTGGCCACCGTCGTCGCCCTCGCCGTGCGCCACCGCGGCGTGATCGAAGTGGTGTTCGTGGTGCTGTCGCTGCTGCTGTTCGCTGCCGGCATCGCGCTGATGCTGTGGGCCTACGCGTTGGCTGTGGAACGCTCGCGCACGCACGTCGTCGGCGTCGCCCAGCTGTACTTGCTCACCGGCAACGCCCTGCCTCGCGCGGTGAAGCGCATCATGTGGAGCGCCTGGGCGGTGCAGATCCTCGGCTCGCTAGCCGTCGGGATCATCGGCGCGTCGGGGTTGAAGGACGGCCAGCACAACGCGCTCGCGTTCGGCGCGTTGGTCCCGATCTTCGGCGTCGGGTGCCAGGGCGCGTGCGCCATCCGCCAGGGCCGCTTTCCCCTACGGGGCGCCGCCAAGAGCCGCCCGAAGCCCGACTCGATCGGCTAGAACGTTGACATGGCTGACACGGCAACGGAGACCATCACCATCGCGGCGTCGCCGGAGCGGGTCTGGCAGGTCGTCACCGACCTCGACAGCTACCCGCAGTGGGCCAAGGACGTCAAGGACGTCAAGGTTCATTCGCGCGACGACGAAGGCCGCGCCGTCGACGTGGAGTTCCGCGCCTCGGCGCTCGGCCGCAGCACGCACTACACCCTGCGCTACAACTACGAGCGGGCGCCCGGCGTGCTGTCGTGGAACATCGTCCGGGGCGACATCACCAAGCGGATCGACGGGACCTACACGTTCAGCCCCTCGTCCGGAGGCGGCACGAACGTGCACTACGAGCTGGCGATCGAGCTCGCCGTCCCGCTGCCCGGTTTCGTCAAGCGCCGGGCCGAGGTGCGCATCCTGAACACGATGCGGGAGCTGAAAGAGCGCGCCGAATCGTGACCGCGCCCCGGTTGGGCATCGACGTCGGCGGGACCAAGTGCCTGGGCGTGATCCTGGACGAGGACGGCAAGATCATCGCCGAGGACCGTCGCCCCACACCTCGCGGCGAGCAGCCGATCGTCGAGACGCTTGCCGAACTCGCCGAGTCGTTCGGTGACGTCCGCTCGGTCGGCATCGGTGTGCCCGGTCTGGTCACCAAGGGCGGGGTGATCAAGGCCTCGCCGAACCTGGTCGACGTCACCGACTTCCACGTCGGCGACCGCCTCCAGCAGCGGCTCGGCCGTCCCGTCGAGGTCGACAACGACGCCACGTGTGCGGTTGCCGCCGAATGGCAGGTCGGCGCAGCGCAGGGCCGGTCCGACGTCATCATGGTCACGCTCGGCACCGGGATCGGCGGCGGGATCGTCGCCAACAGCCGGCTGATCCGCGGCGCCAACGGGTTCACCGGCGAGATCGGCCACGTCGTCATCGACCCTGACGGACCGCCGTGCCCGTGCGGCCGCAGCGGCTGCTGGGAGCGCTACGCGTCCGGCTCGGGTCTGGCGCGCCTGGCGCGCGAGGCGGCAGTCGGCAAGCGGCTGCGTCGTGTGGTCGAGCTTGCCGGGGGCGACCCCGAGCAAGTGCGCGGCGAGGACGTGCAGCGCGCCGCGCGTGAGGGTGACCTGGATGCGATGGCGGTGATCGACACGTTCGGCCGCTGGGTCGCGCTCGGCCTGGCCAACCTGACGAACGTGCTCGACCCGCAGACCTTCGTGCTCGGTGGCGGCCTGGCAGCCGGCGCCGACCTGTACCTCGAGCCGATCCGCTCGTGGTTCTCGCGGCTGCTGTACGCGCCGGACCTACGGCCGCACCCCGAGTTGGTGTTCGCCACGCTCGGCCCGCACGCCGGGGCGGTCGGCGCGGCATTGCTGGCCGAGCTGCATCACCTCTGACGTGACCGCCCGCGACGTGACACCGGGCCGATGAGCACCCAACCGGTGCTGCGGGCGCATGTCGTCGACCGGATCGACGTCCGCCGGCACAACCTGTCGGTCGTCCTGCGGTTGCTCGCCGATCACGGGCCGCGCAGCCGGGCGGGGATCGCCGCGGCGACCGGATTGACCAAGGCCACGGTGTCGAGCCTGGTCGGCGACCTGGAGCACCGCGGTCTGGTGGCCGACATCGGCCCGGAGGCAGACCAGCGCCTGGGGCGCCCGGCGACGCTGGTCAGCCTCGACGGTGCCGGCGTGGTCACCCTTGGGGTCGAGGTCAACGTCGGTTCGGTCGCCGTGCTCGGCACCGACCTCGCCGGCCGAACGGTGCACGATCGCCGCCGGCCGCTCGACACGGACGCCGGCGAGATCGACACGGTCGTGCGCACGGTGGTCGCCGAGATCGAACGGGCGATCACCACGCTCGGTCGGCGCAACGCCGCCGTCGTCGGCGTCACCTTGGCGATTCCCGGCGTCGTCGATGCGGTCCGTGGCCGGGTCGTGTTCGCGCCGAACCTGAAGTGGCGAAGCATCGCGTTGGGGGAGATGGTGCGCGCCGGGCTGGGCACCGCGGCGACGCACCTGGGCATCGACGTGCTCAACGAGGCCAACCTCGGCGCGCTTGCCGAACACCGGCTCGGCGGGTACGGACCGGCGCGGAACCTCGTCTACCTGCTCGCCGCCGACGGTGTGGGTGCGGGCGTGATCGTTGACGGCGCGCTGCTGCGTGGTGCCGGCGGCGCGGCCGGCGAGATCGGCCACACGACGGTCCAGGTGCGCGGCCGGACGTGCTCGTGCGGCAGCCGTGGATGCTGGGAGACGTTCATCGCCGTGCGCGGTCTGCTGCACGAGACGATGCCCGACCAGGCCGAGGCGGTGCTGGCCGACACCCGCACCAGCGCCGAGGCCAAAGCGGCGATGGTCACGGCGCGGGCCCAGGCCGCCGACCGCACGGTGATCGACGGGCTTCGCCGGTACGGGCGCTGGCTGGGGATCGGGCTGGGCAACACGATCAACGCGTTCAACCCCGACGTCCTGGTCCTCGGAGGCTTCCTGCCCGCAGTCGCGCCGTGGGTCCTGCCCGAGGCGCTCGAGACCGTGGCCCGCCACGCGCTCGTCGATTCGGCGCGGGTCTGCCGGATCGAGTTGACCAAGCTCGGGTTCTCGCCGTCCGCGCGTGGCGGTGCGATCCACGCCGCCGAGCGGGTCTTCGCCAACCCGCTGCTGATCACCTGAGACCGGCTCGGAATCGCCCTGCGCCGCGCAGGCGGCGTGGTCTGCGGATTGCGTCGGACACTTCGTTTGGACTATAAACAAACTATGACCAACGCCGCTCATCGTCTCGCCGCCGCACCGATCTCCTGGGGGATCTGCGAAGTTCCCGGATGGGGGGCGCAGCTGGCGCCCCGGCGGGTCCTCGGGGAGATGCGCGATCTGGGCATCCGCGCGACCGAGTTGGGCGCGCTCGGATGGTTGCCGACGGACACGGTCGAGCTGCGCGCCCTGCTCGAGGAGTTCGAGCTGTCGTTGATCGGTGGGTTCGTGCCACTCGTGCTGCACGATCCGGCGCAGCGCGAAGCGACGCTCGCCGCGGCGCATCAGGCCGCGGCGACGTTGTCGGCGGCGGGTGGCGACCGCTTCGTCACGGCCGTCGTCTCCGGCTACGACGCATGGGAGCGTCCGGCGTTGACGGACGACGAGTGGGCGTCGCTGTTCGGCGTGATGACCGAGCTGGACAAGGTGGTCGGCGACTACGGAATGGTCCAGGTGGTCCATCCGCACGTCGACACGCTGATCGAGACCGCGGCGGAGTTCGACCGCTTCCTCGACTCGTCCGACACGGCGTTCACGCTGGACACGGGGCACCTGTTCCTCGGCGGCGCGGATCCGGTGATGCTCGCCAGGCGCTGCCCCGAGCGCGTCGGCCTGGTCCACCTCAAAGACGTGGCGATGACCGCTGCAGAAGGTCTGTTGAACGACGAGGCAACGTTGATGGACTCCGTCCAAGCGGGTCTGTTCCCCAGCGTCGGCCAGGGGCAAGTCCCGATCGCGGCGACGATCGACGCACTCGAGGACGCCGGCTACGCGGGGTGGTACGTGCTCGAGCAGGACATCGCCCTGCTCGACGGCCTCCCGGCCGAGGGCGAGGGGCCGGGCCTCGCGGTGCGTGCCAGCGTCGACTACCTCCGCTCGCTCAGCGCGTTCGCCCCGGCGTGAGCACCGCGCTGGAGCTGCTCACCGTCGGGCGGATCTCGACGGACCTGTACGCCGAGCAACTGGGTGTCCCGCTGGCCGAGGTGCGCTCGTTCCGCAAGTCGGTGGGTGGGACGGCGACCAACGTCGCCGTGGCCACCGCCCGCCTGGGGCATCGCACCGCGGTGTTCACCAAGGTCGGCGACGATCCGTTCGGGCACTACGTGCGCGACGCCCTGGCAGGCACGTTCGGCGTCGACACGCGTTTCGTCGGGTTGCACCCGACGTTGCGCACGCCGCTGGCCTTCGCCTCGATGGAGGACCCTGCCGAACCGCAGCTCGTGTTCTACCGCGAGCCGCAGGCGCCGGACATGACGATCACGCCCGACGGCGTCGACCTGGACACCGTGGCCGAGGTGCCGATCCT
>CAZMHG010000059.1:0-3284 GCA_964565975.1 uncultured Ilumatobacteraceae bacterium
AGAGCTGCAGGCGAAGCTGGCGGTCACGGACTGGGATCTCGTCATCTGTGACGAGGCCCACAAGATGTCAGCACGCCTGTACGGCGACGAGATCAACCGGACACTGCGGTTCCAACTCGGTGAGCTCGTGCGCGACCGAGCCAGGAACCTGCTGCTGCTCACCGCAACCCCGCACAACGGCAGCAACGACGACTTCTTTCTCTTCCTCGCTTTGCTCGACCCAGACCGCTTCGCCGTCCGGCTCCGCCGATCGAAGCACTTGCCCGACGTCTCGGATGTGATGCGTCGCTTCGTGAAGGAGAATCTGCTCACCTTCGACGGCAAGCGGCTATTCCGTGAACGCCGGGCAACGACGGTCAACTACGACCTCAGCCCAGATGAGCAACGCCTCTACGAAGCGGTCAGCTCCTATGTCCAAGACGGGATGGGGCGCGCTCAGGCGATCGAACACGGCGGCGACCGTCGCCGCGGCCTGGCGATCGGATTCGCGCTTGCTGGGTTGCAGCGCCGACTTGCATCGTCGCCGGGGGCGATCTTCCAGTCGCTGCGTCGCCGCAAGGAGAAGCTGAGCGCACAGCTTCTGCAAGCGGAGAAGGCAGGCAAGCTCGCCGACGCCCGCAGGCTCGACGGCCGGCTCGCAGATCCGGACGGCTTTGACAGCGACGACTTCGCCGACGACGAGTTCGAGCGCCTCGAGATCAACGCGAACTCGGCAGGCTTCGACGATCGAACACGCCGCGTCGTCAGCGAAAACGCGAACCAACTCGGGGCTAAGGGTCAGGAGTTCGAGTGATGAGGCCGCATTCTCCCGACAACCATCGCACGCCGCAGAACGACGCTGCTGCTGCAGACATCGATTGGTGGCAGGTTGCGGTGCGACGCCCCGAGCATCGCTCCAGGAGCGGGCAGCCGCGGCGCCGCCGGCTTCACCAGGCGAGCACGCTACGACCGACTGGCCATAGGGTGGGGCTGGATGGCTGAGACCACACCGACCCCCTTTCATGCGGTGGGCACAGCGCGCTCGAAGATTGACGTCGAGATCAGCTTCCAGATCATCGGCCTCTTCTCTGAGGGCCTCTACAGCAGCCCGAACAAGGCCATTGAGGAGCTCGTGTCGAACGCCTTCGACGCAGATGCCACCTGTGTTCACGTTGCGATGTCGCCGGATCGCGGGGCAACGGATTCGACGATTGCCGTGCTCGACAACGGCACCGGAATGGACGACGCAGGACTTCGACGTCACTGGGTGGTAGGCGATTCAGCGAAGACGAATCAGCGGACCACCGCCAAGGGACGCCGAACGATCGGCCGGTTCGGCATCGGCAAGCTCGCTGCCTACGTACTCGGAAACCGACTCACCCACGTTAGTAAGGCAGGAGGGAAGTTCTTCTCGACATCGATGGACTTCAGCTCGATCCCGAAGACTGTCGATGCTGACCACGACGGTGACGGCAAAGCGTCAAAGGTGCGCGAGCCGGTCCGCCTCGACCTTCGGGAGTTGAGCGAGAAGGAGGCTCAAGCAGCTCTTGCGCACTGGCTACCCGATGGATCCAGCCGGGCGAATCTGAGACTGTTCGGCGATGGCGCTGAAGCGACTTGGACCGTTGCGATCATCAGCGACCTCAAGCCGATGGCGAGCGAGCTCTCGGCAGGCCGACTGCGGTGGGTCCTGTCCACCGCGATGCCGCTTCGCGAGGACTTCCAGCTTTACCTCGGCAATGAAAAGGTCAACTCTTCGAAGGTTGGATCGAAGCGAGTCGGACGGTGGGTCCTCGGTCAACACATCAAGCAACTCGCAAAGCCTGGTCCTCAGGATGTTGAAGCGGGGACGGATTCCGCGTTCGACAAGAAGGATTACCGACATTTCACGCTGACCGATCCGGTCCTCGGCCCGATCACCGGTTTCGTTGAGGCCTTTGAATCGCCGATCGAAGGTGGGAAGTCTGAGCAGATCGGGCGGAGCAACGGGTTCTTCGTCTACGTCCACGGCCGGTTGATCAATCCTGAGGATGCTGGATTCGGAATCGACCGGAACAAACTTCGACACGGGACGTTCTCGCGCTTTCGGGCTGTCGTGAACATTGACCGGCTCGACGAGGAGCTGCGGTCCTCCCGCGAGAGTCTGCGAGACGGACCAAGGTTGATCCAAGCACGCGATCTGCTTCAGTCGCTCTTCAACTTCGCCCGCTCGAAGATGGAGACCCACGACAGGTCTGCCTCCACCGAGAGGCAAGCTACGCAACGATTCGCGGACAGCCCTCTCAGCCTCACCGAGCGGCCGATCGTGAGACTGCTGCTCGACGCCTTTGAAAGCGGTCTCGCGACTCGTCACCTCACGCCGGTCGACCGAAAAGAGTTCTCAGACGCGGAGGCCATCGCCGGTCATATCGAGGAACGCACCAAGGATGGCGCCGGCCTCATCGGCGAGATCTCGTACGCCGACCTCGGCACGAACCAGCCGATGGCAGTTCTGGACGCTGTCGCCGGCAATCTCACGGTCAACCTGGAGCATCCGTTCGTCGCTCATTTCGCGGACGAGTTTGGCGACAAGAAGAAGAACCTGCCCCTGCAGCTCTTCGCGATCTCCGAGATCCTGCTCGAAGCAGAGCTCCACAACGCGGGCGTTGACCCGGCGACGGTCGACGTTGTTCTCGACTCGCGCGACGAGCTGCTTCGCCACTTGGCGCGTTCCTCCGGAGTGCAGAGCTCACTCGTCGTCGCTCAAGATCTTGTCGGAGCCGCGTCGAGTGCCAAGGGGCTGGAGGAGGCAGTCGTCGCTGCGTTCAACCAGCTTGGCTACGAAGCCGTGCCGAAGGCGCAGAAGGACGAGGCCGACGGACTGGCGGAGGCCTTCCTCCCAGGCGCGCCGGACGGCAAGTCCAATCACTACCGCGTGTCGCTCGAGGCCAAGAGCAAGGAAACTGTCGGCGCCAAGGTAAGGAAGAAGGACGTTCAGGTCTCCACGATCGCCCGCCACCGTGACGAGGACTCGTGCGATCACGCCATCGTAATCGGCCCTGACTTCGAGACAGGCCAGGACAACCTCGGGGCAGTTATTCGGGAGATCGACAAAGACAGGGAGGCGAACGCCGAGACCGGCAAGACGATCACTCTCATGCGCATCGCGGACCTCGCGAAACTCGTCCGGATCGCACCGGTCAAGCGGCTGAACCTAGAGCAACTTCGAGGGCTCTTCAACGCCCGCACTCCGGACGAGGCCGCAAAGTTCGTAGCGGAGGTCGATGGCCGAGAGGTTGGCGAGGCGCCCTTCAAGGCGATACTCG
>CAZMHG010000059.1:3294-4245 GCA_964565975.1 uncultured Ilumatobacteraceae bacterium
ATACTCGACGAGGTGTGGGAGATCCAACAGGAGGACAAGGAACACACCGTCGAGTACTCGGCGCTTCGGACTGCCTTGCGTCGTTCTCGGCGACTCACCATCTCCGACAGCGAGTTGAAGACCGAATGCGCAGCGCTCAGTCGGATGGCACCGAACTTGTTCTTCGCTCGTGATGACCGCGTTGAGCTAAACATCCATCCCGACAAGGTGCTCGGCGTCCTCCACGACTACGTCGATCGTGTTCCGAAGGACAACGCCGAATGACGGCCCAAACCCACCGTCGCTACGTGCATCCGTTCCCGGCGCGAATGGCGCCGGACATCGCTCTGCAAAAGATCGACGAGCTGACTCAGGATGGAGCCGTCGTACTTGACCCTATGTGTGGGTCGGGCACCGTGCCACGGCTCGCACTCTTGGAGGGCCGACAGGCGTTAGCGAGCGATGTGGACCCGCTGGCGGTCCTCATCACGCGAACCGCCTGCAAGCCGTCCTGGTCGAATGACCTGGCGGCACGAGCGAGGGCAACGGTTGAGTCTGCGAGGCGCGAGTCTGCGGATCTTCCAGACTGGATCTCCAACGACCCGAGCACACGGGAGTTTGTCGAGTACTGGTTCGCAGAGGCGCAACGCAAGGCCCTGTCGCAGCTCGCGCGCGTTCTCGTCCGTGGTGCGACGAGAGACGATCCGCTCCGGGTGGCTCTGAGCCGACTCATCGTGACCAAGGATGTGGGCGCTTCACTGGCTCGCGACACGTCGCACAGCAGACCTCATCGGGTGCGTGAGGCGAACGACTTCGACGTGTTCGCGAAGTTCATCGACTCGGCCGAGCGCTTGGAGCGCATGAGTGGCGCAACGAGTGGCATATCTGCGCCGAAGATTCGAACGGTAGACGCGCGCAGCCTCGGGTCATTCGTGAAGCCGTCCAGCGTCGACCTGATCGTGACCTCGCCGC
>CAZMHG010000059.1:4256-10746 GCA_964565975.1 uncultured Ilumatobacteraceae bacterium
AACGCGATCGACTACCTTCGCGGCCACCGAATGAGCCTCGTCTGGATGGGATGGACGATAGGGGCGTTGCGAGAACTTCGCGGTACTTCTATTGGGACCGAACGGTCGCTCAGAGACCCATCCCCGCGAATCAAGGAACTGACGTCCGAAGTGGTACCGAAGTTCGACGACCTTCCAAGCCGTGATCAACGGGTCGTGTGGAGGTTCGCCCAAGACATGGACCGGCTCTGTCGGTCACTCGCCCGCGTCACGAAGGCGGGTGGAAATCTCGTGTTCGTTGTCGCCGACTCTCAAGTTCGCGGGGTGCCGGTGTCGAACTCTGCACTGTGTCGCTTGGCTGCCGTAGACCATGGATTCCAGTTCCGGGAGGGCGTGCTTCGTCCGCTGCCCACGAAGCACCGCTACCTCCCTCCGCCGGATGTCGGCGAAAGCACGCTGTCCTCGCGGATGCGGGAGGAGGCAGTCCTCACGTTCAGCCGGTTGTAGCCCGGTCGAGACGGCGCGAGGTGGTGGCTCTCGATGGCCTAGGCGACAAGACGCTCAACTTGACAGCGTTCGCCGTGTTCGTGTCCGCCGCCGTGTCGTGCTGGGCCGTCGGCCTCGCCGCGAGCGCGGTCGAGCGGGCGATCCGCGATCGCACGCGCGAGCGCTAGTCATCCTCGTAGGCGTCGTCGTCGATGCTCAGGATGTGTGGACTGCCGGCGCAGGCGTCTCCCACACGATGAGCGCGATCCGTGTCCGGGCCGTCGACATGTGCAGGTATCACACCTTCGGCTGCCCTACTCGTAGCCGCTGCTGACAAGCCGCAACGGCTGGAACGACGCAGCTTCGACCCACTTGAGCAGACCGTCGACGCGTTCGGGTTCGTCGGCGTGGCGCTCGATCCACTCAATGATGATCCGGTTGGTCGGCCCGACTCCGTAGGCCACGGATGGTGCGGCTACTGACGGGCGTGCAGGCGTGTAGGAGGGGCAACGGCGTCACGACGGCCGGTGACTGATTCCGAGAGTGCGGTGCGACGTGGAACGGCGGACATCGCCGGCATCGGCGCACCCCCTGGCCGAGCGGCGAGCCCCGGCTACGACGCCCGGCTTCACACGTCGCCGTGGCGCTGTAGGGCGGTGAAGCTCAGCCAGCCGGGAAGCAAGGGGAGCCAGAAGGTGGCCAGGCGGAACAGCAGGACCGCAGCGATGGCGTTGGCGCCGGGCATGCCGGCGGAGGTCAGGCCGGCGATCAGGGTTGCCTCCACGGCACCGAGTCCGCCGGGGGTGGGCGTGACGGTCGAGACGATCCCGGCCACGAGGTACACGAGCGTGATCGACGAGAACGCCGGGCCGGTGCCGAAGGCGCCGACAGCGGCGGCCAGCGCGGTGGCGTAGCCCATCGTCACGACCACGGATCCGCCGAGCAGCTGGATGACCTTGGCCGGGTCGCGCAGCACGCCGCCGACGGCGTCCAACGATCGGCGGATCGGCGGCCACACGTTGACGGCCAGGATCGTCCGGGTTCTCGGGATCATCGCGCCGACGACCACGGTGAGGACCACGGCGGCGACGATCACGGCGAGGATCACCGGCGACGGCAGGTTGAACGCCTCCAGCCCCGAGGCCCCGGCGAGGGCCAGGAACAACCCGATCAGCGTGGCGTGCACCACCGCGCCGGCGACCAGGTTGATGCTCACCGCCGCGGCCGTGCCCTCGGCCGTGACGCCGCGGCGCCGCAGGAACCGGCCCCACAGTGCCAGCGTGCCGCCCGGGGCGACGGTGCCGACGAACGAGCTGGCGATCTGGCAGGCCATGTTGGGGAGGAAGGCGACCCGTTCGTTGACCGAACCGGCGAAGGAGAACGTCGCCCCGATGTAGGTGACCGCGGAGAGACCCACCGCGGCGGCGACCCACCACCAGTCGGCGTCGACGACCGCCCGCCACATCGATCCTGCGCCGGCGAGTTGCGGGATCAGCGTCCACCCGGCCAGCACCAGCGCGCCGATCATCACCAGCGTGCGCGGCGCGATGCGCTGGATCGGCGCGATGTCCACGTCCTCCACGCCGGTCACCCGCTGGACCTCGGCGCGCAACGGGTCGAGCACCTCGGTGCGCCGCACGGCGGCGCGCGTGGAGCGGGTGAGGGCCAACGGCTGCAGGCGGGCCAACGCGCCGGCGACAGCCTGGGGGCCCACGCCGCGGACCGCCGCGTCGACCGCGGCTTCGGGCCCGATCGACGCTGCCGACGTTGCCAGCAGCTCGGCCACGTCCGCGCCCATCAGCTCGTCGCCGGCCCCCAGCACGGCGTCGGCCCATTGGGCGACGGCGACCTGGCCACCAGCGTCGACCAGCACCGCCGCGCCGTTCAGCCGGCGGTGGACGATGTGGTGATCGCGCATCGTCTTGACCGCCGACCACACCTGGTCGAGCAGTTCCGGCCGGCGTTGCGCGGGCGCCAGCTGGGCGATGGGCGTGTAGCCCTCGGAGTCGAAGGCGAGCAGGTACCCGCCCCCGTGCAACTCGGTGACGACGGCCAGGCGCGGTGTGGGCACGCCGTCGGAGCGGGCCTTCAGCGCGCACAGTGCCTCGTGCTCGATGCTGGTGCGCAGCGAACGGAACGGGTGCTGCCCGGTCGCGTCGCGGAACCGCAGTGTCTGGTACACCCGCGCCGGCAGGAACGCGGCCCACCGGTCGCGGTGCTCCACCTTGGCGTACATCCGCCCGGCGGTGGTCTGCACCACGTACGCCGTCAGCCGCGTCGAGCCCGGCGCGTGGCTGACCGACGTCACCTGGTAGCCGTTGGCCGCCACCGCCTGGCCGACGTCGACGCCGCCCGGGCGGTCGTTGCGCATCCCCAGCAGGGCACGCGTCGCGTGCACCGCGGCGCCGGCGACCAGGAGCGAGGCGGCGATCGTCGCCGGGTGGGCCAGGCTGGCGCCGAGGCGGGCCAGCACCAGGCAGCCGACCACGACCCATCGCCACCGCCGCCACCGTGGCCGCCAGAACTCGGCGTCGACGATGAACCCGGCGGTGATCACGGCCAGGTCGAGCGTGGTCGGGAACGACGAACCGATGCCGTAGCCGCTGAGCACGCCCAGCCGGTTCGCCCCCCGTGGCTGGCGCCGGGTGACCAGGCGGAACACGCCGGGGCCGACCAGCTGGGACACGACGTACAGCCCACCGGTCGTCAGCAGCGCAGCGACCAGGATCCGCCCGAGGCGGCGCGTCCGGCGGGTGAGCAGCAGCACCACGATCCCCAGCCCGGCCGGGACCAGGGCGCCAAGTTGGAAGGCGCTGACGGTCAGCGACATCAGCCAGCGCGGTGCGCCGGACATCAGATCGGCGAGCTGGGTCCGGAAGTTCGCCTGACGCGCGCGGGACAGGCGCGACGCGGCGAACACCGCACCGGCGGCGAGGATCGCCAACCGCGCCAGGGTGACGGGCGAGCGCACCAGCGCCGGGCGAGGCGGCTCGTCCACGACGAACGACGGTTGCCCCGACGCGGCCGTCGCGGCGAGCATGGGCGCGCTCAGCGCAGGGCGCTGTGCAGGCGTGTGGCCACGTCGGTGACCATCTCCCGCCCGCCGTCGAGGACGCCCGGCATGTTGGCGACGGCGTGGATCATCCCCGCATACACCTTCAGCTCGACGGGCGAACCGGCCGCGGCCAGCTGCTCGGCGTAGGCGATGCCCTGGTCGCGCAGCGGGTCGTACTCGCACACGGCGACGAACGTCGGCGGCAGGCCGGCCAGGTTGGGGTGCAGCAGCGGCGAGGCGAGCGGGTCGCCGCGCCGGTCGTCGGCGATGTAGTGGTCCATGAACCAGTCCATGTCGTCGGCCTCGAGGAAGTACCCGGTGGCGTTCTCGACCATCGATCCACCGTGCGCGGTCATGTCCGTGGCGGGATAGATCAGCGCCGCGTAGCGCAACGCCGGCCCACCCTGGTCACGTGTCATCTGGCTGACCACCGCGCTGAGGTTTCCGCCGGCGCTGTCGCCGCAGACCGCGATCCGGGTCGGGTCGGCGTTTAGCTCGGCGGCGTTGGCCGCGACCCACTGCAGCGCGGCGTAGCAGTCGTTCGGTGCGGTGGGGAACCGGGCCTCGGGTGCCAGCCGGTAGTCCACGGCGACGACCACGGACTGTGCGCCGGCGCACAGGTCGCGGCACAACGGGTCGTGCGAGTCCAGGTCGCAGATCACCCACCCGCCACCGTGGAAGAACACGGTGACCGGGAACGGTCCGTCCCCGTGCGGGGTGTACACCCGGACGCGGATCGTGCCGCCGTCGACCGGAATCGTGTGGTCGGCGATCGCCGCCGGGACCGGCGGCTCGCCACCCAGCGGCACCAGCTGGGCCGGCATCGCCCGCGCCTGGTCGACCGAGAGCGAGGCGATCGGCACCGCGCCGTCGGCGGCCATTGCCGCGAGCAGGCCTTCGACCTGTGGGTGAAGTGGCATGGGATCCCCCGAACTCGTTGACGCGCTGAACCGTTGCAGCGCTCGCGACGGTAGCGCGGGCCGCCGGCGCCAACTCGCGCAGTCGGCGGCGCGCGTCTCGGGGCATCCGCCGGACGCGGCAAGATGCGGGCATGACTCTCGCACCGACCCTGACGGCATCCTCCGACCTCGGCCAGCGGGCGCTCGACGTCGGCCCGCTCGCCGACAAGCGGTCGGGGTACGGCGAGTCCCACGGGATGATCGACCCGGAGGTGATCGACCAGCTGCACGCCGCGGGCCTGCTGCAGCTGTGGGTTCCGGCGGTCCTCGGCGGGGCCGAGCTCGACCCGCTTCATTCGCTGGAGGTGCTCGAGAACCTGTCGTACGCCGACGCCTCCACCGGATGGGTAGTGATGGCAGCCAACCTGTCGATCGGCACGGCCGGCGCGTTCCTGGCCGACCACGCCGTCGCCGAGATCTTCGGCGAGGGCAAACGGCCGTGCATCGCCGGGCAGGGCACCCGCCCCGGTTCGGCCAGGCAGGTCGACGGCGGCCTGTCGCTGTCGGGCTCGTGGAGCTTCGGGTCCGGCCTGCTGCACTCCAACTACGTGCACTCGCTGGCGATCGTCGAGGAGACCGGGGAGCCACGGATCTGCGTCACGCCCATAGAGCAGGCGACCCTGCTCGGCAACTGGGACGTGATGGGCCTGCAGGGCACCGGGTCGATCGACTATTCGATGGACGGCGTGTTCGTGCCCGACGGGTGGTCGCACTTCGCCGTCACCACCGACCCGCTGCGCGGCGGCGACCTGTATCGCATCGGCATCATCGGGTTCGCCGTGTGCTGCCACTCCGGGTGGGCGATGGGCGTCGGTCGGCGGATGCTCGACGAACTCGCCGCGTACACCCGGGACAAGGCCGGTCGCCCCGGGGCGAACGCCGAGTCGACCGCGTTCCTGCAGGCCTACGCCGAGGCCGAGGCCGCCTACCGCGCCGCTCGCGCCCTGGTGATCCAGTCGTGGACCGAGCTGTGGGACGGGTTGCTGAGCGGCGAAGGCATCCCGGTGCGCCGGCACACGATGATCCGCCTCGCCCTCGCGCACATCACCAAGACGCTGCACGAGGTCGCCTCGTCCGTGTACCTCTCCGCCGGCACCACGGCGCTGCGCAACGGCACGCTGCAACGCTGCTTTCGCGACGTGCACGCCGGCACGCAGCACGTCACGTCCGGCCCGGCCGTCTGGCAGACCTGCGCACGCGAGGTCGGCGGGCTGGCGCCCGGCCAGGGATGGCAGTTCCTCGACCTCGTCGCCGCCTCCTGACCAGCCGACGTCGCGCGATTCGCCCGGCCGCCGGCACCTCGCCGGACCGATCCAGCCGGCCCGCGGCCACCCGCCGCAGGCCGGCCGGCACCGCCGGTGCGGGTTTCGGGCCGAAACAACGGCCCTGGTAACGTCGGCCGTGATGTTTCGTCGCTCCCCTCGTGCTGCGCGTTCCATGACCAGTACCGGGACCAGGGGCGATCGCTGATGCTCGCGTCGATCCCGTACTGGCTGCAGTCGGTCTTCCGCGTCCTCGGCGGGGCGGTCGCCGTGCTCGCCCCCGCCGGCACGATCGTCTACCTGTTCTTGTTCAAGATGATGTCGTTCATGCAGAGCCGCCTCGGCCCGATGGAAGCCGGGCCGTACGGCTCGATGCAGCTGTTCGCCGAGGTCGGCAAGTGGCTGCAGAAAGAGGACATCAGCCCGGAGAAGGCCGACAAGCGGATCTTCCGCGCGGCCCCGCTGCTCGTGCTGGTCAGCACGTTCCTGCTGGTCGCCGTCGTCCCGTTCGGCCCCGAGGCGTACTTCACCAACTTCGACGCCGGCGTGTTCTACGCCCTGGCGGTCAGCTCGGTTTCCACGCTCGGCATCCTCATCGCCGGCTGGTCCAGCGCCAACAAGTACTCGCTACTCGGCGGCCTGCGCGCCGCCGGCCAGCTGATCGCCTACGAGCTGCCGATGGTCCTCGCCGTGATCGGCGTGGTCATCCAGGCCGGCACGATGAACCTGCAGCAGATCGTCGTCAAGCA
>CAZMHG010000060.1:0-10723 GCA_964565975.1 uncultured Ilumatobacteraceae bacterium
CGAAGCGGTTCATCGCCTACCTGACCAGCGTCGCCGGCGACACGACGTGGTCGCTCGGCGTGGGCAGCATGCCCGTGCGCAACGCGACGCAGCAGACCGACGCCTGGAAGCAGATGGTCGCCACCGACCCGGCATTCCAGGCGTTCGTCGACAACTTCGCCAACTCCAAGCAGGCCCGCCCGCAGACGCTGGTGTACCCCGCCTACTCGCGAGCGCTCGGCGAGGCGATCGCCGCCGTGCTCCAGGGCCAGACCGACGTGGCAAGCGCGCTGGCCGAGGCACAGTCCGCAGCCCAAGCAGCACTGGACGACCGGTGACCGCCGCGATGCGGCGCCCGGCGCGCCGGGCCCGGCTCGGCCTCGCCGCGGTGCTGGCCGTCGGCGCGACGATCGCCGGCACGGCGACGTCCGGCACCACCGCGGTGTCGGCCGCCGGCAACGTCACGATCACCTGGTGGAGCGGGCAGATCGACGCCGCGGCGAAGGTGCTCCAGGATCTCGTCGACGAGTACCAGCAGGCGCATCCCGGCGTGACCATCAAGCTGGAGGAGGGCGCCACGCCCGACGACATGCGCACCAAGCTCGAAGTCGCCCTCGGCACCGACACCTACCCCGACATCGCCTACGTGTACGGGTCCGACGCGCCGGCACTGGCGCGCAGCCCGAAGGTGGTCGACCTCACCGAGTGGGTCAAGAACCCCTCGGTGAACTGGGACGACTTCTGGGGCGCGGAGCGCGCCGCGGCCACCGTCGGTGGCCGGGTCATCGCCATGCCGGCCGTGGTCGGCGACCTCGGGATCATCTACAACAAGGCGCTGTTCAAGGCGGCAGGCGTCGCCGAACCGACCAAGGACTGGACGTGGGACGACTTCCGCGCCGCGGCGAAGGCGCTGACGAACGCGGACGACAAGGTGTTCGGCACGGCGTTCAACGGCTCCGGCACCGAGGGCACGGTCGCCCCGTTCTGGCCGTTGATCTGGCAGCAAGGGCTTGACGTGCTCGCCGCTGACGGCAAGACGGTCGGCTGGAACGACCCGAAGGCAGTGGCCGCGCTGGAGCTGCTGCGGGCGATGGCCGTCGACGACAAGAGCATGTTCGTCGACCTGAACGGCGGGGACGCCGAATCGCTGTTCACCAGCGACAAGATCGCGATGCTGATCACCGGGCCGTGGTCACTGTCGTCGATGGTCGACACGAAGAAGGACTACGGCGTGCAGGTCCTGCCCGGCTACGGCGGCAACCACGAGACCACCGGCGGGCAGGACCTGTGGATGCTGTTCGACCACGGCGACGCGGCGCGCACCGCGGCGGCCCAGGAGTTCATCACCTGGATCACGCTCGCCGAGCAGGACGCCAAGTGGTCGATCAGCCAGTACAACCTGCCGATCCGGGCGACCACGAAGGAACGCCCCGAGTTCGCCCAGGTCTCCAAGGACCTGCCCGGCTACGCCGACTTCGTCGCCAACCTGGAGTGGGCGAAGAAGGCCCGCCCGCCGGTGCAGTACTACCCCGAGGTCTCGCGCCTGCTCGGCGAGCAGATCGCCGCAGTGTTGCTGGCCCAGACCGACGCCGCTTCGGCGATCGCCGCTGCGGCCGACGCGGCCAACGCAGCGATCACCGAAGCGCTGGCCGACGGCTGACCGGCCGGCGGGAACGACCGGCAGGAGGACGCGTTCGTGGCTGTCGCCGCGCCGCCCCTGGCGCGCACCGGCCGCCGCCGGTCGTGGCGGACCACGCTGACCGGCTGGGGCTTCGTCCTGCCGGCGTCGTTCGTGATCATCGGGCTGACGATCTTCCCGTCGATCTGGGCGGCGTGGCTGAGCACGCAGAAGACCGACTTCATCGTGCCGGGCAAGAGCGTCGGCCTGAAGAACTACCGGGACATGCTCGACGACCCGAAGGTCTGGCAGGCCGTGTGGAACACGTTGAAGTACACGGCGATGTTCGTCCCGTCCTCGATCGTCCTCGGGCTGCTGATCGCCCTCGCGCTGAACCAGAAGGTGCGCATGAAGGGCTTCTACCGGACGTGCATCTTCGTGCCGTTCGTCGCCTCCGCGGCGGCGACGGGCATCCTCGCCACGTTCGTGTTCAACAAGGACTTCGGCATCGCCAACGACCTCCTCCAGGCCGTCGGCATCGATCGCCAGCCGCTGTTCCAGGACGCCGACCAAGCGTGGGTGATCCTGGTGATTGTCTCGCTGTGGGGCTCGATCGGGTTCAACGTCGTCGTCTATCTGGCCGCGCTGCAGGACATCCCGGGCGACGTGATCGAGGCAGCCAAGGTCGACGGCGCGTACCGCATGTCGACGTTCCGCCACGTGGTCCTGCCGGCGATCGCGCCGGTGACCGTGTTCGAGGTGGTGTGGGGCGTGATCAGCGCGCTGCAGTTCTTCGAGCTGATCGTCACCACGACCAACGGCAACCCGGTCGGCAAGACCAACAGCATCGTGTTCCTGCTGTATTCGGTCGTGTTCATGAAGACGCACAAGTACGGGTACGGCGCAGCGATCGCCGTCAGCCTGGCCGTGGCCACGCTGGTGATCGCCGCGGGGATGCTGATCTACTCACGGCGTCGCGGGCACGGAGATCTGCGGTGACCGCGGCGGCTGCAACCGACACACAGGTGGCGGCGGCAAGGGACGGCGGCGGACCGGAGGCGATCCCACTCCCGCGGGCCAGGCACGGCCGGCGGCGCGGCCGGCTGCCGTTCTCGCCGCTTCACCTGTTCTTGATGCCCACGGCGATCGTCTTCGCCATCCCGCTCGTGTACATGATCTCCAGCTCGTTGATGACCAAGGCGGAGATCATCAAGAGCCGTTCGGTGTTCCGCCTGTTCCCGAGCCGGCTGACCCTCTCCGGCTACGGGTACGTGTTGACCCAGACGGGCTTCCCGCGCTGGTTCCTGAACTCGGTGCAGGTCTCGGCGATCGCGGTCTTCAGCCACCTGGTGATGTGTTCGCTGGCCGGCTACGCGTTCGCCCGGATCACGTTCCACGGCCGGGCCGCGGCGTTCGGGCTGATCGGCGCGACGATGATGATCCCCTATCCGGTGCTGATGATCCCGACCTACCGGCTGTACAACCGCCTCGGCCTGATCGACACGCTCGCCGCGGCGTACGTGCCCTGGCTGGCCAGCGCATTCGGCGTGTTCCTGATGCGCCAGTTCTTCGTCAACCTGCCCAAGGAGCTGGAGGATGCGGCGATGATGGACGGCTGCAGCCGCCTGCGCGTCTTCTGGCACGTGATCCTGCCGCTGGCCCGTCCGGCGCTGGCCACGCTGGCACTGTTCACCCTGCTGTCGTCGTGGAACGACCTCGTCTGGCCGCTGCTCGCGCTGAACAGCGACCAATCGTTCACCGTGCAGCGCGGCATCGTCACGTTCCAGAGCGTCAAGCGCACCGAGTACGGGGCGCTGATGGCGTCGAACGCGCTGGCGACGATGCCGATGGTCGTCGCCTTCGTCGTCGCCCAGAAGCGCTTCGTCGAGACGATGACGTTCAGCGGGCTGAAGGGCTGAACCGCGCCGCGCCCGGCGTGGTTCAGCCGGCGACACCGCCGATCGCCGCAGCGAGCTCGTCCCAGGTCGCCTGCCGGGCGATGCCACCCGCACCGCGGCACGAAAGGCTGCCGGCGGCGGCGGCGAGCCGGATGCACGTGGCCGGAGGCAGGCCACGCAGGTATCCGGCGAGGTAGCCGGCGTCGAAGCTGTCGCCGGCTCCCGTGGTGTCGACCACCGTGACCGGCAGGCTCGGCCCGTCGCAGCGGAGGCCGTCGGGCGTCCACACCGCACCACCGGCGGCGCCGAGCTTGGCGGCGACGGTCACCCCGTGCGGCGCGACGTTCGTCAGGCTGGCGGCGGCGCGGTCCACATCGGTGTGCCCGGTGAGGGCGAGCAACTCGTTGGCGTTCGGCATGAACAGATCCGTCTGGGCGAGAACGTCGGCAACACCCGTCCACGTTTCCGACGGATCCCAGTTGGTGTCCAACGATGTCGTCCCGCCGCGCCGGCGGACCGCGGCGAACAGGTCGGCCAGGCCGGCGGCGAGGTCGGGCAGCAGGAAGAAGCTGGCCGCGTGGACGTGGGCGTCCGCCGGGATCGCGTCGACGTCGAGGTGCTCGGCACGTACGTCGGTCATTGCGCCGAGGTAGGTGAGGATCGAGCGATCGTGCGGTGCCGACAGGATCACCGACACGCCGGTGCCTGCCGTGGCGCTGCGGCGGATCATGCCGGTGTGCACGCCGCGGCCGGCAAGGGTGGACACGGTGAGGTCACCGAACGGGTCGAGCCCGATGGAGGCGATCACGGTGGTGGCGATCCCGGCGAGCGCGGCACCGCAGGCCATGATCGTGGCCGACCCGCCCATCACCACTTCTGCGGCGTCGAGCAGCTGCTCGGCCTGGCCGAAGCGGGGGACGACGTCGCCGCGCAGGACCACGTCCGGGTTCGCGTCGCCGATCACGAACAGGGCACGGGCCACGGGGCCAGTCTGGCAGGACGGCTCGGTGCGTTACAGAATGGTTCCAGAGCCGCGTCGAGCGAACGAAGCGGCACCGAACGTCGTCGGAGTCATCGTGAACACACGCCATCGCACACTCACCCCCCTGCTTGCCACCGGCCTGTTGGCCGGCTGCCTGGCAACCTCGCTGTCCGGTGGGCTCGTTGCACGAGCGGCCGCAGCCGACGTGGTACCGACCTTCGGCTGCCAGGCCGTGGCCCCGAGCGATGCCAACGGCAGCGGCGGGACCGACGGCACGACCGACGTCGCCGGCGCGCTGGACACGTTCGGCCCTCTGGCGTCGGTGCCCAACGACATCACCCTGCCACAGGGGCCGACCGACCAGGCTCCGGTGGTCAGCCTGGCCCGCGTGCCCGGCGGTGTGCTCGTCGCCCTGCGCTCCGGTACGAACGGCCCGTTCACCGGCTCGATGCTCACGCTCGTCAACCACGACGGCACGGTCCGCTGGACGACGTGTTCCACGAGTTCGCTCACCGTGTACGCGGGCGACCCGGCACGCACCCCGACGTCGGCCGTGGCGATCCTCACGACGCAGAACCCCGACGGCTCCGCGACCGACGCCGTGAACACCGTCAACCTGGCCAACGGCACGGCGAAGGACGTCACCACGCAGGTCGCCAAGGCCGCCGGCGTGTCGGCCAAGGACCTGACGTTCCGCGCCGCGTCGCCGCTGAGCGCCTGGTTCGGCGGCAAGCTCGACCGGAAGGTCACCGCGTCCAGCCGCCTGGCGCGACTCGACCTGTTCAGCTTCGCCAGCACGAGCGCCGACTACCCGAAGAGCCTGATCGGCAAGGAAAGCGGCACGGCGTACCTGGCGTTCACCCGCAGCCGCGACCTGTATGTGAACACCAACGATGGCGTTTCCCCGATCACCGCGCTGCGCAACAACGGCGTGTGGACCACGAACGCAGCGCAGATCGAGGCGTCCTACGGGCCGATCGTGGTCTACGGCGAGAACGGCTTTCGCCGGGTGACGCCAGCCGGTCAGGTGATGTGGACCTCCACGGTCCAGGACACCGGTCACGAAGGCTTCGACTACCGGGTCGACGGCAACACCGTCGTGGCCGCGACGTGCAAGAACAACGACAAGACGAACTGCACGAACCGACTGGTCGGCATCGACGCGGCAACCGGCAAGGTGGTGTGGACGAACACCAACTTCGCCACCGCTGCCGAGGTCGCCGACGGGTACACGCTGGCGCTCGGCGACCCGGCGCCGGCGATGCTCGACTCGGCGACCGGCCAGGTGGTCCAGACCCTGCCCGCCGACGCCCATTTCTACAACGGCTGCTGCGGCGAGGAGAACGTGTTCACCCAGCGTCTCGGCGGCATCGTCGCGGCGGTCGACGGCGTGCACCTGCGGCTGTGGTACCCGAAGGGCTCGGGTTTCGGCGGCAAGACCCTGTCGCTGGCCGGCTGAACGCGAGGCGGGTCGGTTGGTCGCTGATCACCCGGCCCGCCAGCTGATCGCCGGCGGGCGAACCCGTGCACATCGTGGGCCGCCGCAATCGTCGGTGAGCGACACCGAGACAACCAGCGTGCCCGTGGCGACGGCGGCCTGCAGCACGTGGGCGGGGATGTCGGCGAACATCAACTTCGCCCGGCGGAACATCTCGAACGACCCGTCCGCCCCAACCTCGCCCCACGTCAGATAGACGAACCGCTCGCCCCGCCTCCCCTGCACCGCCGGCCCCCGGAAGTCGTCACCGCCGTCGACCACCGTGGCCTCGACGTCCCAACGGGCCTCCTGTGCGTCGCCCCGGACGGTCGATTCGGGTTCCCGCCGCACCTGTACGCCCACGTGGACATTGGTCAGCAGCGCACCTTCGGACACGAATTCGCGGCCCGGCAGATCGTGCCCCAGGATCACAACGCGCATCGGCCGAGTCTTGCTCACACGCTGGCGCTCGGCGATGGCGTAGCGTCGGCTCGGTGCGCGAGTTCGTGGTTGCCAAGAACCCGGAACAAGCGTCCTCGCTCCCCTATCTCGTGCGGCTCCCGCTGCCCGGCGGCGCCGTCGTGCTGAAGGTGCGCGAGGTGTGGCCGCGCACGGCCAAGGTCTACTGCCACCGGGCGTTGGAGTGGCCGGACGATCCGGAGATCGTCGAGCGGGTGCCGGTGCGCGACTGCCGCCAGCGCGGCGCCGCGGTCGACCTGGTGCTGGACCGGGGCCGCGAGAACCGCTCGCAGTTCGTGTTCACCAAGGCCCGTGGACGGGACGTGATCTTCTGGCAGTCCGCGCGGACCTCCAAGCAGGCACGGCCGAACGTCGACGTGCCCACGGCGCGCGCCGCCGGCCGGCGGCTGGACATCATCGTCGACGTCCAGGAGCGCTACCCGTGGACGTTCAGCCACCAGCAGGCGACGACCGTCCGACGCAAGCTGCCGATCGGTGACTACGCCGTCACGCTCGGCGACCAACTCGTCGCCTCCGTCGAACGCAAGTCGCTGGTCGATCTCGTGGCGACGATGACCACCGGCAAGCTGCGCTACCTGCTCGCCGCGCTCTCCACCGTGCCGAGCGCGGCGGTCGTCGTCGAGGATCGCTACTCGGCCGTGTTCAAGCTCGATCGTGTTCGTCCCGCCGTAATCGCCGAGGGACTTGGCGAGGCAGCAGCGCGGTTTCCATCCGTGCCGATCGTGTTCGCCGAGACCCGACCACTGGCACAGGAGTGGGCCTACCGATTCCTCGGCGCAGCGCTCGCCCACCACGCCGACGAGCGCGGTGCCGGCCCCCTGGTCGACGACCTGCCGCCAGCCGGCCCCGTCCCGGCGCCCGACCCGACCACCGCCGAGGTCCGGGCGTGGGCTCGCGAACGCGGCCTGATGGTGCCCGACCGCGGCCGTCTGCACCCGGACATCTGGACCGCCTATCGGCTCAGCCACGAACCCGGCCTGGCGTAGCGCGCCAGTGCGTCGGGCGCGGTGTCCGGTGCTGATCGGGCGTCGATGATCACCGACCCGCGAACTGAGGTCCTCCCGCTGGCCAGCGAGCCGTCGACGGCGGCTACTGGCAGGGGATGGCACCCGCTCAGGTTGGAGGCGACGATGGATGACGTCGACGACGTTCAGCAGGCGTGGGCCCGCGAGATCGAGCGACGGCTCCGCAACGCCGATCCCGACGCCCAGGATTGGCAGACGGTGAAGGCGCGCGTCCTCGCCCGCCTGTCCGCACGGTGACGCGGCCTGTTCGATTCGACGTCGAAGCAATCACTGAGCTCGATGCGGCTGCGGCTGTTAGGAAGCCCGCAACGCCGGGCTCGTAGTGCGCTTCGTAGATGCGGTGGATGACGCCGTCGACGCGATCGGGCGATCGCCAACCTCGACTCGTCTGTGCCGGGTGTGGACGACGGCCTCCGAGCACGACGCCAGCCGGTGCCCACGGCTCCTGATCGCGTGCCAGTCACGGCTGCGCTTCCAGACGCAGCGGACGCCGGCTCGACGGGTAAGAGCGCGCCGTTGATCCGGCCTCCTCCCCGTCACACTCGTCGGCGCGGGACCTTCCGAACAGGCTGCACACGACGCTCTTCATCTGGCCGTCGCGATCCGACTTGGGGTCGGCGAGATCGTCACCTACGACGACAAGCTCGCCCGCGCTCCAGGATCCCCCGGACTCGTCGTGTCCTCACCAGGCCGGTAGCCGGGCGACTGCCTCCGAGCATCCACGCGCACTTGGACACGCGATCGCGGACGAAGGCGCGGTCAACGAGGGACAACGACGGTCAAACGAAAGATGCCTCTGACCAGGCGGACACCCGGTCGGAGGTTGGAGGCGACGATGGGAATCGAACCCATGTGGAGGGCTTTGCAGGCCCTTGCCTCAGCCACTCGGCCACGTCGCCTGGTCCGGGCGCTGGGCCCGGGGCGGGCTCACGATAGCGCCGGTTCAGCTCGCCACGTCGGCCGAGTTGTCGCGCACGACGTGGAACCCGGCCCGATTCCGCTCGGCGTCGGCGCCACGCGACTGGCCTGACGGGCGGCGCGGGCTGTCGAGGGTCCATAGCAGGACCAGGCCGACGACCTCGGGGAGGTGACGGGTCTCGTTGACCAGCGGGACTCTGCCCTGGATCAGGTCGACGGCGGCGGTGATCACCAAGGCAGCGGTCAGCACGGCGGCGACAGGGAGCATCGTGTGGGCTCGGGCGGGGCGGATGACGACGAGCAGCAGCCCCATGGCAAACGCCAAGGCGAACGCGCCGACGTGGCGCGAGGCGTGCACGGCCGCCCCCGACCCACCGGCCAGCTCCCCCACGGCGAGGATCGCGATCTGGACGGCGATCACCAGCAGGCCCCATCGGGCGACCTGGCGGGCACGGCTGCGGTCGTCCGCGGCGACCCGTCGGGCGATCGCGCCGGACAGGTCGGGCATCGCACCGACCCTTGGGATCGCCCCCACCGGCCTGCCGGAACGCAACGGCGCAGACGTGGTCGCGGCGTAGGCGCGGCACGACGCGCAGCGGGCCAGATGGGCATCGAGACGGGCGCCGTCCACTCCGGCGAACTCGCCGTCGGCGCGGGCAGAGATCATCTCCTGCCACGCCGCGCACCGCATGTTGGAGATGTCGGCACGCCCTCCCGGAAAGTTCCATCGGCATCAGCGCCGACGCGGCGACGTTCACCAATCTGGTGACCTTGGTCCCTGCGCCCGCGACGGCGGTCCGGGCATACTGGCAAGGTGTCGATGGACCCACTGCACGAGGTCGTCCTCGGCGCGATCGAGGGAGACGATCGAGCCGTCGCCGAACTCGTCCGGCGCACCCAGCCACAGGTGTGGCGGCTGTGCCGCGCCCTCAGCTCGCCCGACGAGGCCGACGACCTCACCCAGGAGACCTACGTGCGCGCCCTGCGCTCGTTGCGCGCATACCGCGCCGACGCGCCGGTGCTGTCGTGGCTGCTGACCATCGCCCGCCATGCCTGCGCCGACGCGGTACGCGCCAACCAGCGTCGACGGCGGCTGCACGATCGGCTGCGCGACCAGGCCGGTGATGTGCGGGTCACGCCGACAGATGCGACGGACGAGTTGCTCGCCGCGCTCCCCCACGACCGCCGCGAAGCGTTCGTCCTGACCCAGATCATCGGCCTGAGCTACGAGGAAGCAGCCGACATCGCCGGCTGCCCGATCGGCACGATCCGCTCGCGCGTCGCCCGGGCACGAGCCGACCTGCTCGAGCGCTACCGGGCAGCAGAGGCCGTGTGATGTCGCACGCACATCGGGCACGATCCGGGCGCCTGCGCCGGCTCGGCGTGGCGGTCGTCGGCGTCGCCTCGCTCGCCACCGGCGTCGCCGCGTGTGGCGGCAGCGACGGACCGACCACGCTCATCGGCTACGTCACCAGCCCGGCCACACGGGTCGGCACGCTCACCTTGCCCGACGCGGTGAACGACGCGCCGTTTACCTTCCGCGCCGAGCCGAAACACATCCTGCTCGCCTACTTCGGCTACACCCAGTGCCCGGACGTGTGCCCGACCACGCTGTCTGCGGTGAAGGCTGCGCTCAACCGGCTGGGCACCGATCGCGCCGCCCGGGTCGACCTGGTGATGACGACGATCGACCCGAACCGCGACACCGGCAACGTGCTACAGCCGTACGTCCGCAGCTACCTCGACCGGGCCGCGGCGCTGCGCACCACGGACGACGCTGCGCTGAAGCGTGTCGCCGATGCGTTCGGCGTGCAGTACTCGGTGACGACCGGAACGGACGGCAAGATCGAGGTCGTGCACACCGGCACCTTGTTCGCGATCGACAGCACCGGCACCATCGTCGACAACATGACCTTCCCCACGCCTGCCGCCGACATCGCCAACGACTTGACGATCCTGTTGGGACGGGCGGCATGACGCGCCGACTCCGCGGGCTCGCCGTGGCCGCCACGCTGCTGGTCGCCGTCGGCGGGTGCAGCAGCGGCGACAGTGGCTCGGCCACGTCGGGCTCGGACCCGGGCGTCACCATCGGCTCCACCGCGGCACGTGCCGACTTCCAATGGGTCATCCCCAAGGGCACGTCGGAGAAGGTCGACCAGACGACGCACGACCAGATCTTCCCGACGGTGATGTACGCGAAAGTCGGCCAGACGATCCGCATCATCAACGAGGACATCATCGGATACACGGTCGGCCCGTTCTACATCGGCCCCGGACAGACGATGTTCCAGCGGGTCCAGCGCACCGGGATCTTCGAGGGGCTGTGCACCACCCACAAGGACGGCC
>CAZMHG010000061.1:0-10720 GCA_964565975.1 uncultured Ilumatobacteraceae bacterium
TCATCGACCGGATGGCCGTGATGATGGGCTACGCCGGGGTCTACTCGAGCTTCCTGAAGCACGCCTATCGCGCCGCCGAGCAGTACAACGTCAGCGGCGCGGACGTGCTGATGGAGTGCGGTCGCCAGCACCTGGTGGGCGGCCAGGAGGACCAGATCATCTTCATCGCCGCGGAGCTGGCCGAGGCCAACGAGCGGGTGGCCGTCGGCTGATCGGGCCGGCTGTTCGCCCAGCGCGCCCTCCCCCGCCGGATCGGGTCGCGGTGGTAGGGTCCGTTCACAAGTGCACAACAGCGTGCCGGCCCGGACGAGGAGGCGCAGATGAACGTCCACACGATCCTTCGCGACAAGGGCACCGCGGTGGCCACGATCGACCAGGACGCATCGATCGCCGACGCCGCGGCACGGATGCGCGACGAGCGCATCGGGGCGCTGGTCGTGTCGCCCGACGGCCACGCCATCGCCGGCATCCTCTCCGAGCGCGACGTCGTCCGTGCCCTCGCGTCGCACGGTGCGAGCGCGCTCGGCCGCTCGGTCGCCTCGGCGATGACCCGCGACGTGGCCACCTGCACCGATGCCGACGGTGTCGACGCGCTGATGGCGCAGATGACCGCCGGCCGGATGCGTCACCTCCCGGTGATCGATGCCGAGGGCACCTTGGCAGGGATCATCTCCATTGGCGACGTCGTCAAGGCACGGCTGGCGTCGCTGGAGAGCGAGCGCCAGGCCTTGGTCGACTACCTGCACGCCGGGACGTAGCGCTGCGTCGGGAGGCGGCATCGGGTCGCTTCCAACCACGCACGCCGCACCATGCCGACCGCCACGCCAACCACCCACGCCGGCCGCCACGGGGCAGCGACCGTGCCGGCCCAATGGTGCCCGAGTAGATTCGCAACGTGATCGACGAGCCGGTGACCGCTGCGCTGCTGGCTGCGGCCGCAACCGACGACGTCGCCTTCCGCACGCTGCAGCGCCGCTACGAGCGCCTGGTGTGGTCGACCACCTACGGCTTCCAGCTCGACCGGCACACCCGCGAGGACGTCGTGCAGCTGGTGTGGTTGAAGCTGTTCGAGAACCTGGCCAAGATCCGCGAGCCTGCGGCGTTGGCCGGCTGGATCGCGATCACCACGCGCAACGAGTGCCTGCGCCTGCTGAAGGCACGGGCTCGGGTCCAGCTGATCGACGGGTACGACGCCGAGCTGGCGTCCAGCGGTGCCGAGCTGGACACCGAGATGATCCGCAACGAGACGGTCAAGGCCGTGGCGACCGCGCTCAATGGGATCAGCGCCGAGTGTCAACAGCTGCTGCGGATGCTCACCGCCTCGCCGCCGCTGTCGTACGACGCGATCGCCAAGGCCATGGGGTGGAGCATCGGCAGCGTCGGCCCGAAACGCCAGCGGTGCCTGGACAGCCTGGCCAAGCGGCCCGAGATTGTGCGTATCACCGGCGCCGCACCGACATCTCGTCAGATGCGAGGTGACACATGAACAACAGCCCTGACCACGACGAGTACGCGGAACTCATGTCCATGCTGGCCCAGGCATTCGCAGCAGGCGACCCGACGCCCACCACGCTGGTCGACGAGCACCACTCCTTCGTCCGTTGGGCGGCGCTCGACGCCGACCTCGGGATCCTGCTGGACGAGCAGCTCGCCGGCGTCCGTGATGCCACGGCGACCGGGCAGTTGATCCAGTTCGCCGATCTGCGGGTCGACATCGACATCTCGCCCGACTCGATCGCCGGCACCGTCGAGCCGTGGTCCGGTGGCATGGTCGCCCTCGAGCACCCGACCGGGATCATCGACGCCCGCGCCGACGAGCACGGCGACTTCTACGTGGACGAGATCCCCGTCGGCCCGGTCCGCCTGCGACTGACGACGCCCGACGGCGTCAAGGTCAGCGAGTGGTTCGCAGCCCGGTACCGCCATAGCAGTTGACCAGCTGAGCGCACGCCCGGCCCACGGGGTCTTCCTGGGCCTGTTGCATCTCGAACAGGGCCTGCTCGGGTGCCATGCCAGCGGCGATCGCTCGGTGCACCGCGGCGAACATCAGCGTGGTGGCCGGCGCATCGGCGATCACCGCGACGGGTGCCATCACCGTGGACGTGCCGGCGGCGAACAGCGCGCTTGCCAGCCCAGCCGTCTCGTCACCGGGCAGCGCGTCGAGGAGGCCGGCCTCGCACGCGGCGAGCACCACCAGCTCCGGGGCGCGGGCGACCGTCTCCAGGTCGATGCTCATCAGATCGCCGTCGTCCAGGACCAGCGTGGCGAATCGTCCGTCGCGCTGGCGCCGGTCGCCGTGGCACAGCACGTGGAGGACGTCCACCTGTTCGAGCAGTGCCGTCGCCTCGCCCACGGCGGAGGGCCACGACACGCGCACCTCGTGGCCGGGCCACGCCGCGCCGACCGCTGCGCACTCCGCCGACGCCGTGGGTAGGGCCGAGCTGGCGACGATGCCGATCACCGCGGTGCCCGGCCGACCGGGACCGGGCGCGGCGCTTCGTTGCCAGTGGCCGAGACTCGGGGCGATCGTCACCGCGACGTGGTCGAGTCCGGGGAGCAACGCCCATGGAACGGCGGCGAGGTCCGGTGGGGGCACGATCACGACCGGGCGGGCGCCCGAGATCGGCGGCACCGTCAAGGCGGCCAGCGCATCGGCATGACGTCGCAGCTGGGCCAGCGCTGCCGCTTCGCCGGCGGCGACACGCTTGGCCGCTCGGGCAACGTGGGTGCGGCGGGCGACGACGTCGGGCTGTTCCCCGAGGTCGACAAGACGCGACCGCCCACCCTCGACCACGACCGCTCCGAGGCGCCCGTCGTTCCAGTGGTGGTGGATGACGGTGACCCCGCGCAGCAGGTCGCGGCGGGGGACGCCGATCGGCTCGGCCGCCCGGCCGGTGAGGTGGATGCGGTGGCTGGCGACCAGCTGGCGTTGCAGGGCGCCCTGGCGGCGGAGCAGCTCGGGCATCGCCTCGGGTGACGCGTCGCGGGCCTGGTGCTGCACGGCGCGCAACTCGCCGAGGATGCCTTCGGTCTCCGGGTGACGCTGACCGACGATCCGACCCGACGTGGCCACGTTGCGGAACCGGTCGACCCACCGCAGCACGTCCCACGGCGTGCCGTGGTCGCGGCGCAGGCGCAGCCCGAACGTGGCGACGTGGGCCAGCTGGGCGCTGACTGCGGCCCGCAGGTCGACCGCGCCGACGAGGGCGCGCTGTGCCGCACCTTGGCCGAGCGCTGCCTGCGTCGCCCGAGCGGCCGCGCCGTAGTCGCCGCGGGCCATGCCAGCCCGAGCCCGCACGAGGAGCCGGCTGAGGCGCTGCTCGAGCGTTGCCGTGGCGTACGCCGCCGGGACCGCGGCGAGCGCGGTCGTGGCGCGCTCGGGGTCGCGCTCGGACACCACCGTCCAGGCGTGCATCGCAGCGACCCACTGCCCGTGCGATTCCAGCTCGCCTGCCACCCGTGCCGCGTCGTCGGCCGTCCACTCGTCGGCGCCCTGCAGGGCGAGCAGGTCGGCGCGTGCCGCCCAGCCTGGCCGGCCCTGCTCGCGGAACAACGCCGCTGCCTGGGTGGCGGTCGACACCGCTGCGGAGCGCTTGCCCTGGCCGACCAGCGCCATGCTCTGGGCATACAGCGCCTCGGCCTGGTCGAGGGCGAAGTGCGACTTCGCCGTACTGGCCGCTGCCGCCGCGGCGACCACCTCGGCCTCGCCGTAGAGGCCTGCGCCGAGCAGCACCTCGGCCCGGTTGACCTGGACCTCGCCGACGTCGACGCCGTGGCGGCGCAGGGTTTGCTCGGCGGCGCGGAAGCGGGCGAGGGCCTCGACCACGTCGCCCGCCCGTCCGGCGACCCGGCCGAGGTTGTGCTCACCGAACGCCGCGCTCTGCGTGTTGCCCTTCGCGGCCTGGCGTTGCGTCGCCTCGGTGAGGTCGGCGCGCGCCCCGACCAGGTCGCCCTGCTCCAGGCGGACCATGCCCCGGTTGGACAGCGCGGCGGCGATGTAGAAGTCGTCGCCGGCGGCCTGGAACCGGGCCAGCGCCCGGTCGTACGCGGCCCGGGCCTCGTCCAGGCGCCCTTCTCTGGCGACGATCGAGGCGCGCTGGAACTCGATGCGGGCGTGCATCGCCTCGGGTGCCCGCCGTTCCGCATCGGCGAGTGCGGCGAGCGCGGCATCGGTCGACCCGGCCAGGGCGAGCGTTCCGGAGAGGCTGAACAGCGCATCGGCGACGAGGTCGTCCCGCCCGGCCTGGGTGGCGATCTGGGCTGACGAGCGCAGGTACTCGGCCGACGCGTCGAGCGTCTCCACCTCGCGGGCGCACAATCCGAGGCAGCGCAGGAGCATCGCGTGGATCACGGGAGTGGTCGCCGCGCCGAGCGCGGCGGCAGCCTCACGGTGCGTCTCGATCGGGTCGGTCAGCGCGCGCTGGACCAAGGTTGTCGCGCGCTCCAGATCCATGCGCAAGAATTCTCGCGAATCAGCCGAGCGCCATCGCAGTCCATAAGGGGTGCGCCGACAGTCTGGGAGAGAGCCAATGATGCGCGTCGTTCGTTCCGTGCCACTTGCCGCCGCATGTGCCGTGCTGCTCACGGCGTGCCCGTCGACCACCCCGACGGGCTCGAGCACGCCGACCACGAGCGGGTCTCAGGCCGGTGGCGTCGCACCGCACCTCGAGCACGACGCCTGTCCGTATCGCAACGACATCCTGGTGTCGACGCCGCAGGCCGAGGGCTTGCTCGGCCTGAAGGAGGTCGAGCGGTTCGAACCGCCGGGACGCTCGACGGCCGCCGGTGAGGCCAGCACGGACGCGGCCGCCAACGACACGGCCACGAAAGACACGACCGCCACCGGCACGGCCACGGGTGACACGGTCGCCGGGGCGCAGGGGGCGGACAACCAGGCGACCGATGCGCTGCTGGCTGCGCCGACGGTGGTGTACCAGCTGCCCGAGGGCCAGTCGGCGCAGGAGACGATCACCCAGCTCGGCGGCCAGGGCATCCAGGCAGGACCGGTGCTGATGCTCACACCGGCGCGGCACTGGATCTTCGGCGCCGGCACCGATCCTGTCGACACCGACGACGCGCTCACGGTGCCTGGCACCGGGCGCTCCGCGGAGAACGTGGTCGCAGAGCTCGACACCGGGCTGACGATGACGTCGGCGACCGACAGCTGGATCTCGGACAACGTGGTCAATGCCGAGCCCGAGCCGTCCGGGGCAGTGCCCGAGGGTCACGGCAAGTTCGTGGCGAGCGTGATCCTGCAGCAGAACCCCGCTGTCTCGGTGTCTGCAGGGGCCGTCGAGGCGCAGGCGCTGACGTCGTTCCAGAACGGTTCCGGGCTCGCCGGGGCGACGACGATGACCGACGAGTTGGCCCTGCTGCACGCCGTCCAGCGCCTGGTCAAGACGAAGGACCTGCAGAACATGAAGGTCCTCAACCTCTCGGTGGGAAGCTTCGTGTGCGACGCTGCGCAGGCCCAGGCAAAGGGCTGGCTGATCGCCCTGGCGCTCGAGACCTGGTACCGGGCGACGGGTGGTCGGCCGGTCGTTGCCGCCGCCGGAAACCACGACCCGGACGACGCCACCTACGATCCGAACGTGGTCGAGTTCATCCCCGGTCAGTGGGGTACCGGCGCCGCAGCCGACATCCCGGGCATCGGCAAGCGGCCGCTGTACGGCGTGCAGTCGGTCGACGCCTCCGGCCAGCGCTCCGCGTTCTCCAACGCCGGGACCTTCTCGGCGCCGGGCGAGAACCTGTGCGGTGTGCGCCTCGACGGCAAGACCACGATCTGGAGCGGATCGTCCTTCGCCGCAGCGGTCGTCAGCGCGTCGATCGCTGCGGGCCAGGTCCCCGTGGCGGGCACCCCTGTCGCAGCCAGTCCAACGCTGGCGTCTGCCCCGGACGGCGCGACGTGCAAGGCCGGTTCGTGAGCTCGCCTGCCAAGCGCCGCCTGGTCGTGCTTGCCGCGGTGGTCGGCGCCGGGTTGGTGAGCACGGCCGTGGTCACGCCGGGGAACACCTCGGCCGTCAACGTGGCCACCTCGACGACCAACCCGTCGGCGCCCACGACGTTGCCGCCACGCACCACCGTGCCACGCACCACCGTGCCGAAGACCACGCTGCCGCCGACCACCCAGCGGCCGACCACGGTGCCGACGACCAAGCCGCAGCCGACGACGACCAAACCGACGACGCCGCGAACCACCAAGCCGCCGCGGACGACGAAGGCGACGACCCGCACGACCAGGCGCGCCAGCGGCTCGACGACCGATCCGTTCCCGCGCCGGTTCGATCCGCGGACCTTCCCGGTGAACCCGGGCCTCGACGACGGCCAGTGTGCGTACCGCGCCGACCTGCTCGTTGGTGGTCCCGAGGTTCAGCAGTTCTTCACGCCATTGCGCGAGCCGAACCGGGCGATTCCGGGCCTGACGGCCGAGGACCTGGCCGCGCTGCAGAAGCAGGGTCTGTACCTCTACCTGCCCGGGCGGGATCCGCTTGCCGTGAGTCGGTCGCTGCGCGACCAGGGCGTGGAGTCGTGGCCCGTCCTGCTCGTCGCCGGGACCAGGCACTGGATCTTCGGGTCGGGCACCGGGGCCGTGGACATGGGCAAGCCGTTCACCGGTCCCAAGCTGGTCAAGCAGCCGTCGACCGTCATCGCCGAGATCGACAGCGGGTTCACGCCATCGCCGACGGCCGACGCGTGGTTGAGCGGCCGCGTGGTCTCGGCCGAGGTCGAACCGGCCGGCCTGTCGCCCGAGGGACACGGCAAGTTCGTCGCCAGCGTGATTGCCCAGCAGAACCCCGACGCATCGCTGGTCGTCGCGGCGATGAGCCCGACGCCGGGCTCGGAGTTCGTCAACGCCACGGGCCTGTCGTCGATCACGATCTCCGACGAGTTGCAGCTGTACTCGGCGATGCGCCGCCTGCTGGCGACCGACCACGCGAAGGACTTCAGCGTGCTCAACCTGTCGGTCGGCAGCTACGGGTGCGGTGGCGAGTGGTCGAAGGGCCAGGGCATGCTCATCGCCGCGGCGCTCGGCCTGTGGTACGACGCGACCGGTGACAAGCCGATCGTCGCCGCCGTCGGCAATCACGACCCGGCTCTCGACCCGACCTACGACCCGACGCAGATCGAGTTCCTGCCAGGTCAGTGGGGCACGGGCGACAAGGCCGACATCCCGTTCATCGGCCAGCACCCGTTGTACGGCGTGCAGTCCGTCGACGCGTTCGGCAAGCGATCAACCTTCTCCAACGCCGGAGCGTTCTCGGCACCGGGTGAGATGTTGTGCGGCGTCCGGCTGGACGGTCTGACGTCGATCTGGAGCGGGTCCTCGTTCGCCACGGCGATCGCCAGCGGCGCGGTCGCCGCCGGCCGCATCCCGGATGCCAGCTCGCCGGTCACGCAAGCCGCCGGGAACGTGCAGTGGGCACCGGACGGCCGTCGATGCACCACCGGCGTGTCCGCCGGCCCGTCGACGTAGCGCTGCTGCTCGGACGGTGTGCTCAGGCGCTCACGCTGGCCGGGGGCAGGTGGGACGACCTACCGCCAGATCAGGAGCATGTTTCTGTGAGTTGGCGCGTGTCGGTGAGCCAGTATCCACTGACGCCGGCCTTGACACCCGGAAGAGCAAGGAAATGGCCGGTCACTGCCGCCTGTGATTGAGCGGGCGACAACCGGATCATCGCATCCGATGCAGGTGCGACCAGGTAGGTTCCGAACTGTCCACGTAAGGTGAAGACATCGTCCCCGGCTCTCGGGAAGTCAAGGGTCTCCCCAGCCTCCATGACGGCCGTGACCTTTCTCGGGAGCGGGTCGGCAAAGCGCCAGAACCAGATCTCTTGTGTCGCGGGCCCTATCGTCGTGGACATTACCGTCGGAGCCGACTGAGGAATCTCGACGATCCAGACCAGGGTTGTGGATGAGGCCGCGAGGTAGCTGACGACTCCCGCAACTTCGGACACCTCCGCCGGCAGGGTGAGTTCACCCGAGTCGTCGAAGGCTCGCAATCGGCTCGTGCCAGCGCGACTGATCTCGGCGATATACACCTTGTCGCTACTTGCTGCCGGGCCAACAAAGGGTCCGGAGAATCTGACCACTTCGCTGCTCAGCCCGTCGATCGAGGTACTTCTCAACTGCGCATCGCCTGAAGAGGGAGCTAACCACCACACATCACCCGCCAACTCGACCGGATAGCTCAGGCTGTACAGGCCTTCCTTGGGCTGCCTGTAGAACGGCGTGCTCAGCCCAGTGGTTGCGTCGAGTACGGCCAAGTCGAAGGGAGACGTCAATGTCTCCCCATGAAGCACGTTGACGAGGACGCGGCCGACCGAGGCTTGGGAAAAGCTCATCTGGTCGATTCCTGGTCGTTTCCAGAGCTCCTTGACCTGTCCATCCTTGTCGACATAGTCCACCACCCGTCGTTTCCATGAATTCAAGAACACGCCGCCAGATTGGTCTGGTTGTACGTCCGACAAGTTGGGGAACGAATAAAACGCTTGATGCGTCTTTGCAATGATCGACGAGGGATCCGCCGGCACACACGAGGGCGGGACGGACTCGACGGTAGACCTTGTTGTCTCCAACGATTGGCCACCACCGCACCAACTCAGCAGGAGAACAGAAGCACCTGTTGCGAATACCCTCACCAGATGAGCCCTCGCTCGCCCGCCATGATTGCCAAACTTGTGCCATTCACCCAGGACTGCTTCGGTGTATTCATTCCAAAACTTACATACGGGCTCTGACCGGCAGGATCAGCGATTAGGTACTTGCTCACACCCGTAGTATCATACCCGAACCCACCGATCCAATGCTTGATGACGCTGGTGGAAGGATGCCCAGGCAGGTGCGGTTGGCTGGCGTCATTCACCTCGTATGTGTTGATTTCAACGGGATGCGTATTGTCAATGTCGAAGATGATGTTTTGCTTGAACTGCAACATAGCTGAAGGAAATGAGGTACTGGTTGAAGAAGGCATACCGAATGCTTCGTACCAGTTGCCATGCACGGCATAGTTCAGTACATCTCTTACGGGGTAACCAGTGTGCGGCGTATAAGTGGTGGGAACTGAATAGAGTGCAGTACCGGTGAACCATGCCGTGCCATCGCCGCCTGGCGCGCCGGTTCCGAGCCACGATCGCATCGTTGAATCTGTGACAGTCGACGGCCGCAACGGAAATCCAGGGTAGGACATGACAGTCTTTGTCGCAGCAACCCCGCACCAATTGCTCGCCTGTTGAATGTAGTGCGTAAACGTCAGAGTTTTGTAGTTGTCGCTGAAACTATCGAAAGCACTCCGCTTGTTGTGATGCGCCGTGCGGAGCTTTCGAGCCATTGATGCCCGCGCAATCGCCACAGGTGTTGCTTTGGACGCTACACGTGAACACGGGTCCTTCTCACTGTTATTGAGCGCTTGATCCGTCGTGCATTGTCCACCAAAATTGCTTGACTGTGTGGCGAGCACTTCATTGGTCAAAAGTGCGGGCGACACCGCAATAATGACGACGGCTACCGCTCTTCCCCCCCCCGCAGGCTTCTACTCACAACAGTTGACCCCCTCGATGAACGAACCTGCAGCCAGTAGAACGCGTCGAGACACGAGTTGTCAAGTGGGGCGCGCTTCTTTGGGACAGGCTTCGCATGCCGCCGTGCGTGCACACACCGACGTCGACCGCGATATCGACGAGGTCACAGCGTCACGTCGGACCGCCAGTAGCGTGCAGGGCTGTGCCAACACCGCTGCTCCATCCCTTCGCCAAGCCCACCGCCGAGTCGTTCGTCAGCATCGTGCGCGGCGAGGGTGCGCGGGTCTTCGACGCCGAGGGCAACTCGTACGTCGACGGCATGGCGTCGTTGTGGTATTGCGCGATTGGCCATGGCCGCCAGGAGATGGCCGATGCGATCGCCAAGCAGGCCGCCACCTTGGCGGCGTACTCGGCGTTCGATCCGTTCACCAACCCTGCCGCCGACGCACTTGCCGAACGGCTGGTGGCGATGGCGCCGATGCCCGCGGCGCGGGTGTTCTTCACCGGGTCCGGCTCGGAGTCGATCGATACGGCGATGAAGCTCTCCCGCCTGGCGCACTCGCTGGCTGGGCACCCCGAACGCCAGATCATCATCTCCCGCACGCGGGGCTACCACGGCACCAACTACGGCGGCACCTCCGCCCAGGGCATCGCCCCGAACCGGGAGGGGTACGGGGCGTTGCTCGCCGAGACGGTCCAGTTGCCGGCCGACGACCTCGAAGTGGTCGCCACGCTGATGGCCGACCGTGGGGCCGAGGTCGCCGCGGTGATCACCGAGCCGGTGCAGGGCGCCGGTGGCGTGTACCCACCGCAGGACGGCTACCTGGAGGGTCTGCGCAGGCTGTGCGACCAGCACGGAGCCTTCCTGGTGTTCGACGAGGTGATCACCGGCTTCGGTCGCCTCGGCGCGTGGTTCGGTGCGCAGCGATTCGGCGTGACGCCCGACCTGGTCACCTTCGCCAAGGCGGTGACCAGTGGATACCAGCCGCTCGGCGGGGTGTTCGTCGGGGCCGCGCCGCGGGCCGGGCTGGAGGCCGACCCGTCGTTCTTCCTTCGTCACGGCTACACCTACTCGGCGCACGCCACGGCCTGCGCGGCGGCGATGACCAACCTGGACATCATCGAGCGCGAAGGCCTGGTCGAGCGTGCCCTGCACGTCGGCAAGCGGTTGTCCGACGGGCTGCGTGCGCTGGTCGCCGACG
>CAZMHG010000062.1:0-321 GCA_964565975.1 uncultured Ilumatobacteraceae bacterium
GACCGTCTCGTCGGCCGGGTCGTCGAGCGATCTCCACTACGGCGAGGCCCAGCAGAACACCGACGCCCTCCCGGCGCTCGCCGACCTCGGCAGCGAGCCGGCCGCGGCGCCCGCCGGCGCAGGGGCCGGCGAAAACGGAGCCGGCGAAGGCGGCGGTGGTGCGAGCGGCGGTGGCGGCGGCGGCACGGGCGGCACCGGCGGCACTGGGACCAGCGGCAGCCCGACCGGCGGCACCGGCGAGACGACCGGGCTGGAACCTGGCCAGGTGCTGCTGCGCGTGGTCGGCGACGACGGCGATGCCCTGCCCTTCGCGCTGGTCGA
>CAZMHG010000062.1:331-10602 GCA_964565975.1 uncultured Ilumatobacteraceae bacterium
GGCCACGCTCACCGGGGAGGACGGCCAGCTGGTGCTCGACCTCGACCCTGGCGACTACGTCGCCGCCTGCTCCGGCTACCCCGACAGCGACACCGGCGACGTGTCCTTCGCCGTGAGCGGCGATGCGTCGAGCGAGGTCGAGTTGGTCCTCGCGCGGCATCCGGTCGACGCCGACCGGCCGCCCCTGCGCGCCGCGATCGCCGAGTCGACCGGCTTCTACGTCCGTGCCACCCCAGGCGGCACTGCGCCGATCCTCGGCAAGCTGCACTACACCACCTACGACGTCACCGTCCTCGAGGCGGTCGAGGTGCACGTCGCTGGGCCGCCGGTCGACGACCTGTGGATGCGGGTCCGCTTCGAGGCCGCGGACTACGCGCGAGTCGTCGCCGAAGCCGACGCGGTGCTGCCGCTCGACACCAGCGAGGAGGGAGCGAAGGCCCTGGCCGACCACATCGCCGTGCTTCCCACGCATCAAGGCGCGGAGGGCTGGGTCGGCGTCGACGCGCTGTCGATGATCGCCATCCCGTGGGACTACTTCCTCGGCCAGCTCGACGACTTCGAAGCCAACTTCGCCTCCGACGACGTGCTGACCCGCGTGTCCCGGCTGCGCCAGATGGGCGAGGGATCCGACGTCCCCGGCAACGATGCCGTCGGCGCCGGGCACGGCGTCACCGACCAGGTCAACGTCGAGCAGCGCAGCTTCGACCCGACCCGCTGGTCGATCTTCTTCGAGACCAAACAGATCGAGTTGCCCGACGGCGAGATCGTCGACGCACACCACTTCCTGCTCGGCGCGGAGTCGCGCGTCGACGACGGCCGCCGCGACGACGACCGGACGATCGACCTGTGGGGACCGATCAACCTGCGGATCGGCGAGAGCTACGCGGCGGCGACGTGGTCGGGCGACGTCGGTGCCGCAGCGGCCGACCTGGTGCGCCACGAGAAGGAGTTCTGGGAAGCGGCGCATCCGGGCGCCGACGCTGTGTCGTTCTACTTCAGGACCGAGGCGCCCGACTTCGACCTGCTTGCCGACGTCGACGCGTGGGCAGCTGCGGAGTGGCTGCCCGATCAACCGACGTCACCGCCGGACGGACCGGTGTCGAGCCTGGTCGAGCTGTACACCCGCGCCTACGGTCCGACCGGCGCGTGGACCCCGGCGCACGACGAGCGCCGCCACGCGGTGAGGTCCCGTGGCCTCGGCCTGATGCTCGGGCACTACGGCTTCGCCGACCGCACCGGCCTCAACGCCGACACCACGGCCGCGTCGCTGGTGGACGAGCAGGTGCGGATCTTCTCCGAGGCGTGGTTCACCGTGCAGGCCGGCAAGCAGTTGCTCGACGGCGGCGTCGGCGAGGGCGTTCCCACGCCGAACGCCGCCGAGTCGGCCGAGCTGGCCGCCGCAGCGACGCAGATGCGCGAGATCTTCCTCGACTGGATGGAGGCCGCCGCGGCCGAGTACGACGCGGTCATCCCGGTGTTCGGCAGCGAGCCGGGGGCGACACCATGACCATCGCCGACACGCTCGGTGCGCTGGCCCGCACCCTGGTCGATGCGGTCCGCCCGCTGGCGGACGCGCTGGCAACCCCCGCCGCGTTCGAGCAGCTCCTGCGCGACCTCGGACGCATGGGGACCGTCGAGGCCGCGGCGCTCGACGGCTTCCCGGTCGCCGTCGACCTCGGCGGGCTGCTCACCCGCGCTGACGCGTTGATCGACACGATCGACCGTGCCACCGACCAAGGCACCGACGCGGCCACCGACCAGGGCACCGACGCGGGCGCAGCGGCCGCCGCCGAGATCGTCGGCGTCGCCGCCGACCTGCTGGCCCTGGTGGACGAACTGCGCCACGTCGACGGCGCCGACCTCGACGCGAGCCTGGATGATGCGGAGCTGTGGGTCTTCCTCGCCGACACGCTTCCCGGCCATCTGCTGGCATCGGCGCTGGAGGCCGACGCCCCGGTGCTGTACGCGCTGGCCCGGTTCACCGGCCTGATCGACGACCTGCCCGTAGCCGACGGCTCCAGCCGCGAGGTGCTCGCGCTCGATCGGCTTGCCGGGCTCGTCGGTGATCCGGTGTCGAGCGTGCGCGCCCGGTACGGCTGGGGGACGCCCTCCGGGTTCGACCAGCGCCTGCTGATCGACGAGCTGGCGACTGCGACCGGCGCACTCGGGCTGCCCGTCGAGACGGCGCCGGCGCGTCCCCGCTTCGTCGACCAACTGCTGGGGGCGAGCGCGGCGCCGGATGTTCGCGAGCTGGTGGTGCCCGTGGTGCGCGGCCCCGCAGGCGACGCGTACGTGGAGTCGGGCGTCGTGCTGCTCGGGGTGCCGCAGCACCCGGGCGGGGCGATCAGCGATGTGTACATCACCGACGCGGCGGTCGGGGCGGCGTCGGCCGGACGCGACCTCGGCGACGGATGGGAGGCCACGGCACGCGCCGACGCCTCGGGGACCGGGGCCCTCGGCGTCCGCCTCGCGCCGGGAGCGACGACCGTCGAGCCGGGCTCGGCGCGAGCGTCGGCCAGCTGGGCGGTCAGCGGCACGCCCGACCAGCCGTGGTCGTTCCTCGGTGGGCTGGTGCACCTCGACGGCGTGTCCGTCAGCGTCACGCTCGACACCACCGGTGACACCGCCGACCTGGACCTGACCGTCGCGCTGACCGGGCTGGCGATCGACCTCCCGGTCGGGGACACCGACGCGTTCGTGCGCACGGTGATGGGCGGGCAGGCGACGCACGTCGTCCTCGGCACCTCGCTGAGCTGGTCGACCAGCGCCGGACTGCGCCTCGGCGGTGCACCGGGCCTGGACCTGGTGCTGCCGGTCAGCCTGTCCGTCGGGCCGGTCGCCGTGACCCAACTGCACGTCGGGCTCGCCGCCGACGGCCCCGCAGTCGTCGTGGTCGCCGACGCCGACGTCGGTGCCACGCTCGGTGTGCTGGCGCTGACCGTGCAGGGACTGGGGGTCCGGCTCACGGCGGCGCCGGCAGACGGCACAGGTTCGCTGGGGCCGCTCGATGTCGCCGTCGCGGTGGCAGCGCCGACCGGTCTCGGGATCGGCATCGACATCGGCGAGGTCCGCGGCGGAGGATTTCTGGCGATCGACGCCGAAGCCGGCACGTACGAGGGTGTGATCGACGTGGGCGTCCTGGGCGTCGACCTGAGCGCAGTGGTGATCGTCGATGCCTCCGCAGCCGACGACTGGTCGATGTTCTTCGCGCTCTTCCTGGGGTTGCCCTCGATCCAGCTCGGCTTCGGGTTCGCCCTGACCGGTGTCGGCGGGCTGGCCGGGATCAATCGCACGCTCGACCCTGAAGCGCTCGGCGCGGCCGTGCGGTCGGGTGCGCTCGGCGATGCGCTGTTCCCCGACGATCCCATCGCCCAGGCGCCGTCGATCATCGACACGTTCGGTTCGATGTTTCCCGCCGCCGACGGGCAGGTGGTGTTCGGCCCGGTCGTGCGGATCGGGTGGGGGACACCGACGCTCGTCGAGGCCGTCCTCGGGATCGTCGTCGCCCTCCCCGACCCGATCCTGGTCGCCGTCGTCGGTTCGGTCACGTCCATCCTGCCGACGCCGGAGGTCGACCTGGTCGCGCTCCACCTCGACGTCGGTGGCGTGATCGACCCGCAAGCCGGCACGCTGTCCCTCAGCGCCAGCCTGCACGACTCGCACGTGGTCGGCTTCGCGCTCTCCGGCGACCTGGAGCTGCGCGCCGAGTTCGGTGACCCGCCGTCGTTCCTGATGGCGCTCGGCGGGTTCCACCCGGACTTCGAGGCGCCGCCTGGTTTCCCGGCGATGGAGCGCCTCCGCCTTGCGCTGAGCGCCGCTCCGCTGTTCGACGTGAGCTTCGAGTGCTACCTGGCGCTGACGTCGAACACCGTCCAGTTCGGCGCGGCGATCGACCTCTCGGCCGAGATCGAAGGATTCCAGATCGCCGGCGGCGCGTCGTTCGACGCGCTCGTCCGTTTCAATCCGTTCGCGCTGTCGACCGACCTCGGCTTCTACATCACCGTGCGCGCCGTGGGGATCGACCTCGCCGGTGTGTGGCTCGACGTCAGCGTCGCCGGGCCGAACAACTGGGTGATCGACGGCGTCGCCCGCTTCGAGGTGCTCGGCTTCGAGCAGCACATCGACGTCCACGAGGTGATCGGACCGCGTCGCACCGAGCAGAGCCCGCCCGCCGTGGACCCGCGCCAGCAGATCGTCGACGCGCTGTCGGCCACCGGCGCGTGGTCCGTGGTCGCCTCGCCCGCGGGTGCCGGGGTGGTCGTCGCCGGATCTGCGTCGGGCGAGTTGCAGGCGACGCCGGAGTCGACGCTGGCCGTTGCCCAGCAGGTGGCTCCGCTCGGGGTGGAGCTGACGCGCATCGGCAACGCCCCGATCGGCGAGTACACCTCGTTCGGGATCGAGAGCGTCAACGACGGCGTCGCGGTCGGCGAGCCGACGACCGACTGGTTCGCGCCCGCCGGCTTCTTCGACCTGGGCGCGGCCGACGCCCTCGACGCCCCGTCGTTCGAGCGTCTGAGCAGCGGTGTCCTGCTCGGTCGGGGTGACGCGCTGTTCGGGGCGGCGACCGGCTCGACGCTGGAGTACGAGCAGATCGTGCGCGATCCGGCGATGGGCGTCGAGTCGCTGACGCTGGGCGACGATCCGTACCGTCCGTTCGACGACCTGCGACCCGCGGCGCAGACCGCGTTCAGCGTCGCCCCGATCGGCTACCGGGCGACGGTCGACGACGGCATCAGCCTGGTCGCCCGGTCGTACTCGCTGGTCGACGTCGACACGGCGCAGACGTCGGAGCGCGGCGACAGCTGGACCGCGCTGCGCGCCCAGGCCGGCACGAGGACCGCGATCGCACCGTCCTGGGAGGTTTCGTCGTGAACCAGAGCGTCGCCCCGCAGTTCGTCCCGTGGCTGCGAACGGGGCTGGCCAACGAGATCGCCGTCACCGCTGTCGAGGGCATGGCCCTGGGCGACGCCGCGACGCTCACCGCCAAGGTCCGCCTTCGATCGATCGGGCCGGACGTCGCCGACCACGTCGACCCGATCAGCGGGCCGCCGATCGCGCTGCTCGGTCCGGGACACGTCCTCGGCCTCGACCGCAACCAGATCGTGCGGTGCGACCCCGTGCCGGGCGCGGTCGACGCCGAGCCGGACTACCTCGTGTGTGTCGAGCTTGCCGCGGCCGACCTGCCGTGGCGCTTCACGCCGGCCGCACCGGATGCCGACGATCGGCTCCAGCCATGGCTCGTGCTGGTCGTCGTCCCCGAACGCGCGGGCATCGCCCTGGCACGCGGTGCCGACGGGCACGAGGTGTTGACGGTCGACGACCCGGCAGGCGAGCTGCCCAACCTGGCGCAGTCGTGGGCGTGGGCACACGTTCACGCCGACGTCGACTCGGCCACCGGCGACCTCGCCGCAGCGTACGCCGCGTCGCCGGAGCAGTTCCGGGCCAGGCTGATCTGCCCGCGACGCCTGGAACCCGATCGGCGCTGGATCGCCGCGATCGTCCCGGCCTTCGAGGCGGGCCGTGCCGCTGGGCTGCGCGCGGCGCCGATCCCCGGGCAGTTGCTGGCCTGGAGCGACCAGTCCGCAGCAACGTCGGGCGGGGTGACGCTGCCCGTGTACAGCTCGTGGCGGTTCCGGACCGGCAGCGCCGGCGACTTCGAATCGCTCGTGCGCAAGCTCGCGCCCCATCCGCTGGCGCGCTCGGCAGGACGACGACGCCTCGACCTGTCGGCCCCGGGCGGCGGGCTGCCCTCGATCGACGGCGCGGCGGCGACGTTCGTCGGCGCGCTCGTGGCGCCCGGCGGCCCGCGGGCCGAACCGGCCGGTACGGCGGTCGTCCGGCTCCAGGACGAGCTGGCGCAGACGATCGCCCACACCCGCGTGCGCCGCATCCCTGCCGACTACGTGGCGACGCGTGACGATCCCGTGGTCGGGCCCGCGGTCATTGCCGCACGCCAGGCCGGGACCACGGACGTGCCCGACCTCGGCGATCCGCCACGGTGGCTCGCCCAGCTGAACCTCGACCTGGCCGAACGCGCCGTCGCCGGCCTGGGTGGCGAGGTGGTGCGCCGCGACCAGGAGGCGATCGTCGCGCAGGCGTGGGCCCAGGCCGCGGCGGTGCGCCCGGCGAACGACGTCCTGGCACGCGCCCGAGTGGCGTGGGAGATCGCCAGCCGGGCGATCGCCAGGGTGCACGTCCTCGCCGACGCGACGTTGCTGCAGCTCGCCGGTCCGGCGGCCGGCAGGATCCGCCGCGACGCGCACACCACGATGCATGCCGCGGCGTCGTCGGACGGCCTGCCGGGCGGGTTGTTGTCGGCCGAGTTCCGCAGGCGGTGTGCCGCGACGCCCGCGCTGGCGCCGCGGTCCGGGGCGGGACGTCGCCCACCGACCGCGCAGATCACCTCGCAGTGCCTTGCCGGCCCGGCAGCGTTCGTCGCCGCGTGGACGCGCGGGGTGCCGCTCGACGGTGCCGACGTGCTCCACGCCGTGCAGCGCGCCGACGAGGTCGCCTTCGTCCAGACCGAGGTCCTCGGGCGTCCGGCGAGCGCGGTGCGCACGCCAGCGCCCGTCGCCCGCGCCGCGGCCGCTGCACCGCGCGTGCCGTCGACCCCGGCCGAGCCCGGCGTTGCGTCCCCGGCGGAGCCCGGCGTGCCCGGCATCCCGACGGTCCCGACGGTGCCCGGTGCCAGCCGGCCGCTCGCCGAGCGCGTCCGCCGCGCGCTCGACCCGCTGGCGACGATCACCGCGATGGTCGACGCGCGTGTCGTCGGACTCGCCGCCGATCGGCCCCATCCGGTCCCGGCGGGCCACGTCGTTCAGCCAACGTTCAGCACCCCGATGTACGAACGGCTCGTCCGGCTGAACCCCGAGTTCCTGATGCCCGGGGTCGGTGAGATCCCGGACAACTCGGTGGCGCTGGCCGCGGTGAACCAGGAGTTCGTCGAGGCGTTCCTCGCCGGGGTGAACCACGAGACGGGCCGCGAGTTCCTGTGGCGCGAGTTCCCGGCGAGCCTCGACGGCACCTGGTTCCGTCGCTTCTGGAACAGCGTCGACGGCTCGTCGGACATCTCGCCGATCCGCACGTGGGCGGCACCGACCGCGCTCGGCGAGCACCGCCCGCCGAAGTCGATCGAACCGGGCTTGGTGCTGCTGGTCACTGGTGACCTGCTGCGCCGCTACCCGGCGACGAAGGTCTACGCCGTCCCGGCGACCTGGGCCGGGAACACCGCGCCGCGGCAGGAGGACGTGGGCCCGACCGCCGAGGTGAAGATGCCGATCTTCACCGGATCGCTCGGCCCCGGCGTGCAGTTCTTCGGGTTCGACCTCGACGTGCGCGTGGCCCGTGGGTCGACCCGGCAGGCCGACGGCGAACCGGGCTACTTCTTCGTCTTCGAAGAGCAGCCCGGCGCGCCGCGCTTCGGCCTCGACGCAGCCGATGCCGACCTCGCCGGCACGACACCGCAGCAGTGGAGCGAGCTGTCGTGGTCGCACCTCGCCGGATCGGGCAAGCGGCCACCGAGGTTCGTCGACCTGGATGCCAACCGGCGCCTGGCGCGGGCGGTGGACGGCACGTGGGGCGACAACGCCGCGGCGATGGCGGCGATCACCTTGCAGCAACCGGTGCGCATGCTCGTGCACGCGGACGCGTTGCTGCCGAGCGCGCACGGAGGTACGTGATGACCGCCGATCGACCGAGCCGTGTGGGTCGCCAGATCCCCGCCGACCAGACCTCCGGCAAGCAGGACCCCGGCAGGCAGGACCCCGGCAGGCAGGACCCCGGCAGGCAGGACCCCGGCAAGCAGGGCTCCGGCAGGCAGGCCCCTGGCGAGATCCCTGGCGGGCAGGTCCCCGGTGGTCCGCCTGCCGGCGGTCAGCTCCCCGGCGGCCTCGGGCTCGGCCAGCCGTTCGCCGAGCTGGACAGCGACGTCCCGCTGTTGCTCCTGCCGGTGCGCATCGAGACCCGGTATCGCCTGGCAGGTGACCCTCCCCAGCTTCTGGTCCGCGTCTATCCCGACCAGGTCCACATCGAGCACCCGTCGCCGGTCGACCCGGCCTCGCCGGCCGGCGTGCCCGTCGCCCACGCCGCGCTGCTGCCGCGCCAGTGGGTGATCACCGGGTACGACGAAGGCGGCGAGCGTCTGTTCCGTGTCGGCACGTCGCCCGTCGCCGACCCGTTGGCCACCGGTGCCAGTGCGACCGAGCCGACGTGGGACATCGACGGCAGCGGCGTGGTCGTCGACCCGGCGCTGGCCTGGATGGTCGAGTTCGAACGCGCCGTCGCCGCGGGGATGGCCGTGGCGATCGACCTCACCGGTGACGCCGCTGCGGCGCTGACGGGCGTGGACACGCTGGTGGTCGTCGGCGTGGATGCAACGTCGGACGCCGCGGCCGCTGCGGCGCGGCTGTCCGCCGTGCTCGACGCCCACGCGGCAACCGACGGGCTGGCGTTCGTCGCCCAGGGCACGCCGACGAACAACACCACGGCCGGCGCGTCCGGGCTGGCCGAGGAGCCGGCGCTGGCCGCACGCCGCGCCAGACGCGTCGACCAACTGGGCGCAGGCCGTGCCACACGCGTCGAAACGGGCTCCGGGCCGGGCACGACCCCGCCGGATGCACCCGGCGGACTGCCCCTGCCCCTCGCCACGGGCAACGCGATGCGATTCGCCAGACTCCTCGGGCTCGGGAGCGGGCAGTCCTGGAGCGACCTCGACGGCGGGCGGGATCAGGAGTTCGAGGACGCCCGGGCGATGCGCGTCGTGCTGTTCGAAGCCGTGTTCGGCACGCTGGTGCGCGATCTGTTCGACCTCGGCGGCCAGCCCGGCCTGGGCGACGAGGTGATCGCCCAGTTCCGCAGTTGGTTCCTCGACCGCGTCGTCGGAGGCGCACCCGTCCCCGCCGTGCGCATCGGCTCGCAGCCCTACGGGGTCCTGCCGGTGCGGGCGCCCGGGCCACCGGCCTCGCCGGCGGCTGCGCAGGTCGAACGAATCGTCGAGCTGCTCAGGCCGGACTGGGAAGCCGCCTCGGCGGTGGTGCCGTCGATCGACCACGGCGCGACGGACAGCTCGATCGACCTGCCGACCGAGACGGCGATCTGCACGATCCTGGCGACGCAACCTCACCCGGCGCGGATCACCTGGCGGACGGTCGACGAGTACGCCGCCAGCGGACCGGGTCACCTGCTCACCGCGCAGTTCTTGTACGAGCTCGTCCTGCTGTCGCTGAGCGCCACGACCAACCCGGCGCTGGCGCCACCGTTCACCCACGTCGCCGCGCAGTACGCGTCGCTCAACGGCGACGGCCGCAACGACGAGATCGAGGACCAGGTCGCGCTGTGGAGCGAGATGGACGCGGGCTTCGCCGCGTGGCTGGCCGCCGAAGGAGCGAGCGACCCCGACGGCGCGGCCGCCGACTTCATCGGGACGGCACGATCGATCGTGACGAACTACGAACGCCGCCAGTACCTGCTGCCCGAGCTGGAGATGGACCGCCGCGGCGTCGCCCTCGCCAAGCGCGTCATCGGCGACGACGGGCGGCCGACCGCGGCGTCGCCGGTCAACACCGCGCTGGTCTCGGCGCAGTTCGCCGACTCGACCAGGGAGTGGGGCGACGTGGGGGTGGTGCAGGTGCCGGACGCGCAGGTGCCAGCGGTGTACCTGGACGAGTTGCGTCAGCGCTTCGCCGCGCGACATCAGGAGGCCCAGCCATCGACCCTGGACGACGACTTCCTGGCCCATCCGCCGCTGCTGTATCAGCTGATCTCCTCGACGATGTTCCAGGTGCCCGTCGACGCCGCAGCCGAGTCCGAGTTCGAGGCCGCCCTCGACCGCCTGGCCGGGCTCGATGCGGCGCGGCTGGAGTGGCTGTGCCGCGAGGTGCTCGGGCTGGGCACGCATCGGCTGGACGCATGGCACACGTCGCTCGCCGCCGACCGGCTGGGCGCGATCCGCGCCGAGCATCCCTCGGGGATCAACGTCGGTGCCTACGGCCTGGTGTCCACGCTGGTGCCGGCCGGCGCGGCGACGGCGAGCCAGGGCTTCGTCCATGCCCCGTCGATGGGACAGGCGGCCACGGCGGCGATCCTGCGGAGCGGTTATCAGGCGCACGGCACCGACGATCCCGAGTCGGCGTTCGCCGTCGACGTGTCGTCGCGCCGGGTGCGCGACGCGCAGTGGCTGCTTGCCGGCGTGACCCGCGGGCAGCCGCTCGGCGAGCTGCTCGGGTGCCGCTTCGAACGCCTGCTGCACGATGCCGCGCTGGACCATCTGATCC
>CAZMHG010000063.1:0-2520 GCA_964565975.1 uncultured Ilumatobacteraceae bacterium
ACGGTGAGGGCAACAACACCGGCCAACACGCCGAAGCGCTTGGATGTGCGCATTGATTTCTCCCCTTAGAGCGGAAACTGACGGGCCTCCTTGCCCGCGCCCTGCAACCCTACCCGCGACCGCGGCCATCGCCCGTCTGACGGCACCCGATACGGTGCGCACATGGCTCTCGTCGACTGCTCCCGACGCGCTGGCGTCGCCACGCTGACGCTCAACAATCCGGCAGAACGCAACACGCTGACGGCGCCCATGGTGGCCGAGATCGTCGCCGCGATGGACGACGTCGAGGCCGACACGGCGGTCGGGGCCGTCGTGGTCACCGGTGGCGGATCGGCGTTCTGCGCCGGCGCCAACCTCGGCAACCTGGCCGAGGCCGACGAGTCGTCGCTCGGCGGGATCTACGAGGGATTCCTGCGCATCGCCCGCAGTCCCCTGCCCACGCTTGCCGCCGTCAACGGCGCTGCGGTCGGGGCAGGGATGAACCTGGCGCTCGGCTGCGACGTGCGGCTCGCTGCCCGACGCGCCAAGTTCGACACCCGCTTCCTGCAGATCGGGCTGCACCCGGGTGGCGGGCACACGTGGATGTTCCGACGCATCGCCGGCCCGCAAGCGGCGATGGCCGCCGTGGTGTTCGGCGAGGTGATGGACGGCGCCGAGGCCGAGCGTGTCGGCCTGGTGTACCGCTGCGTCGACGACGACCAACTGCTCGACGCGGCCCAGGCGATGGCCGAGCGCGCCGCTGCCGCACCGCGTGACCTGGTCATCGAGGCCAAGCGGAGCATCCAGGCGATGGCCTCGATCGAGACCCACCCCGAGGCCGTTCGCCGCGAGCTCGAGCCGCAACTGTGGAGCACCCGCCAGCCGTGGTTCGCCGAGCGGATCGCCGCGCTGCAACGCAAGATCGGCGCGAAGTAGACGCACCTTCGGTACACGCACGCTCGCCACGGCGTGCGCCGGCGGTGCACGCACGATCGGCACGGCGCGCGCCGGCGGTGCACGCACGATCGGCACGGCGTGCACTAGGGTGCGCCTACGGGAAGCTCATTTCCGTACATCCGCCCTTCAGGAGGTACCCCCATGAGCCAGCGACACCGCACCCATGAGGCGGCAGCGCCGCCGAAAGTGGAGTTGCGAGCGCACGCCCACAACGAGCGGCACCGCATCAACAGTGCGTTGCACGCCGTTGCCCGGGAGGTCAGCGCCGGTTCCGAACCGGACGATCTGCACGAACCGGGGCGCAGCTGGATGCCGGCACACCATCACGAGCCCGCACGGGCCCGCAAGGCCACGGGGCCGGTGAAGAAGCATTGGAAGCTGAAGATGTGGAAACGGCGGACCAAGCTGCGCATGGCCAAGGCCCGTGCGTATCAGCTCGCCGCCCGCGAGACCTGACGGCCCGTCCGTGCGGACGCTCTCGGCCGGCTACTCCAGCCAGTCGGCAGCAAGGGCGCCCGCTCGGTCGAGCCACTCCTCGACGGTGATCGCGTAGCGCACGTGGTCCTCCCACACACCGTTGATCTGCAAGAACCGTTCGGCGAGGCCCTCGGCACGTAGGCCGAGCACTTCGGCCACCCGATGGCTGCGGTGGTTGCGCGGGATGATGCAGATCTCCACCCGATGCAAGTCGAGCTCCTCGAACGCGAATCGCAGGACGGCGACCACGCCCTCGGCGACGTAGCGCTGGCCGGCACGGGCCTGGTCGATCCAGTAGCCGATCGTCCCGCACTGCTGCGCGCCGCGCACGATGCCGTTGAGGTTGACCTCGCCCGCAAGGTGGCCGTCGACGAACAGGCCGAACCCGTAGGCGACGTCGGCGGCGCGGTCGCGGTCGCGGGCTGCGCACCGTGCGGCGAAGGCGTCGCGGGACCGGCTGGGGTCGTCGGCGCCGCGTGGGCGTGCCGGCTCCCACTGCGTCAGCCAGGCGTCGTTGCGCAGCCGGACCTCGGCCCAGTCGGCGTAGTCGGACGAGGTCATCGGCCGCAGCACGACCCGCCTGCCGTACAGCCGCAGCACCGGCGACCGCCGTGACGGGTGGAATCCCCTCAGCGACACAGGCCGACCTCGTCCAACCGGAGCGCACGGGCGACGCCGACGGCGGCGCAACACGCGGCGACGATCCCGTCGACGTGCTCGACCCGCAGTCCGGGGTTCAGCCGCCGATCGGCGACCGGCTCGGTGGCGACGGTGCGGAAGACCTCCTCCAGATCGGCACGGGTGCACGACGTGGGCAGCGCGACGGCGGCGCCGTGCTCGACGTCGGCGATCGCTGCCGCCCAGGCGCCGCCGAAGCGGACCGGCGCCTCGAGCGTGGCCGGGGCCTGACGGACCAGGTCGTCGACATGGTCGATCACCTGGCCGATGGCATTGGTCAGCTCCTCGGGTCGTGGGGGGTCGGACTGCAGGGTCTCGCGCAGGACGTCGACGCCGGTGGGCAGATGGACGGTGCGGTCCGGCGTGACGCAGGTGAGGACGCGGTCGCCGAGCTCGATCGTCACCGTCGCCAGCTCGCGGGCGACCCAC
>CAZMHG010000063.1:2530-9087 GCA_964565975.1 uncultured Ilumatobacteraceae bacterium
ACCGGATCGTCGCCGCCTGCGAGGTGCCAGGCGTAGTGGGCGTGCAGGCACTTGACACCGGTCCGGGTGCCGCCGACGCCGCCACTCGGCCGTGGTCCGGTGTGGTCGGCGGGGATCGCCACGTCGCGTGCCGCGGCGTAGCGCGCGTGCGCGTCGGCGACCAGGCGCGGGTCGACCTCGTGCTCGGCGCGGCGCACACCTCCGGCCGCTTCGAGGGTGCCGACGCGGCGGGATGCGTCGCGGCCGACGAGCCAATAGCGCGTCGGCATCGGCGTGCCGTCGTCGAGCAGCGGTGAGTTCTCGATCACCACCGGTTCACCGGCCGGGTCACGCACGACGACCGTGAACGTCCCCTGCGGGGCGCGGCCGAGCAGCGCTTCGATGCGGGCGCGGTCGTCGGTCATCGTGGCTTCGGGTCGGCTGGCAGCGTGTTGACGAGACGGCTGCGTCAGTGACGGCGGCGCCGCAGGATGAACAGCAGCAGGGCCAGTCCACCGAACAACGGCAGGAGCCGCTTGAGCACGGCCGAGCCGGCGATCTCGCCCATGTCGATCGGTGTCGCCGCCGGCCCGCTGACCACGCGTGCACCGCTCGGTGCCGCGGTCGTGCTGTCCGGCGCCGGGGTGTTCGCTGGCGCGGGCGCCGTGGTACCGGCGCCGTTGCCCTCGCTCGCCGGCGTCGCGGTCTCACCCGCATCGACGGCCACCTTGGACGAGACGTCCTGCGCCGCAACGTCGGCAGGTGCGGCTGCGCCGGCGGGCACGTCGGCCGCCGCGCCGGCCGGCACGCCGGCCGCCGCGGGACGGTCGAGCATCTCGTTCAGGTTGGCGGCGAACTGGCCCATCAACTTCTTGGAGACGTCGGCCATGATCCCCCGGCCGAACTGGGCGACCTTGCCGGTGATGTGCAGATCGGTCTCCACCGAGCACCGTGCGCTGGTCGCGTCGAGCGCGGTCAACCGGGCGCTGATCGTCGCGCTGGCGTTTCCCTTGCCGCCGGTGTCCCGCCCCTCGGCCTTCAGCGAGGCCTGGTGCGCGGCGTCGTCGCGCTCGGTGAAGCTGGCCTGGCCCTTGAAGTTGGTGGAGATCGCACCGAGCTTGATCTTGACCAGCCCGCGGTAGACGTCGCCGTCGATCTCGGTCAACTGCGCGCCGGGCATGCACGGGGCGATCTTCTCCAGATCGGTCAACACGGCCCAGGCCTCGTCGATCGGGCGGTTGACGGTGAACTCGTTCAGCAGCTTGTCCATCGTTCCCAGTCCTCCACGGTGTCGATGTCGAACGGTGAGCCTAGGCACGGAACCTCGGTGACCCATTCCGGGTGCTCGCCGATCAACTGCCGCCCGGGCTCGTCACCGCAGCGGGGGAGCAGTGGCCAGGTGTCCCTGCGCAGCCGAACGGGGTGCGGGCCGCGCCGGCCGGCATACGTGGCGACGACGATCGGGGTGTCGTCGGGCGCGCCGGCCACGGCGCGATACGCCGCGGCGCCGATCCCGACGAGGTCGGCCAGCCCGACCAGCACAGCCTGCGGCGCGTCGGGCCCGTCCGGCAACGTCGCGATCGCCGCGGCCAGCGATGCCGCCTGGCCGGTGCGCCATGCCGGGCAGGCGACGCACCGGGCGCGTGGATCGGCGACGGGCGCCAGATCCGCGGCGCCGGTGACGACGACGACCGCGCCCGGCCCTGCGTCGATCATCTGGTCGAGGGCGTGGCGCCACAGCGGCCGGCCGCCGCGCTCGCCGAGCAGCTTGTGCGTCGGACCGCCGAACCGGCTGCCGGCGCCCGCGGCGAGCAGTACGCCGGTCACGTCCATCGGGACCTTGGCTAGCACAGCCGGCGGTGTGCAACCGGCCGCCCGACCGTGCTTGACAGGTCATCGGCGACCCCGTACCGTCCGAGCCGTGAAACGGTTCACGCACAGGATTGCCACCCCCCAATCCACCCCTCCCACCTGCCTGAACTGGTGGAACCGATGACCGGCCAGGCGGGTGCGGCGGTCAAGCAGGCGCTGCGCGGGCAGGCCATCGAGCTGCCGTCGTGGGCGTTCGGCAACTCCGGGACGCGGTTCAAGGTGTTCGCCCAGCGCGGCGTGCCGCGGGACCCGTACGAGAAGATCGCCGACGCCGCCCAGGTCAATCGCTACACCGGCGTCGCACCGTCGGTCGCGCTGCACATCCCGTGGGACAAGGTCGACGACTACCGCGACCTCGCCGAGCATGCCGGCAGGCTGGGCGTGCGCATCGGGACGATCAACTCGAACGTCTTCCAGGACGACGACTACATGCTCGGGTCGGTGACCAACCCCGACCCCAGGATCCGGCGCAAGGCGACCGACCACCTGCTGGCGTGCGTCGACGTGATGGATGCGACAGGGTCGCGCGACCTCAAGCTGTGGTTCAGCGACGGCACCAACTACCCGGGCCAGGACGACATCGCCGCCCGCCAGGATCGCCTCGCCGAGGCGCTGCACGAGGTGTACGCCCGCCTGGGCGACGACCAACGGATGCTGCTCGAGTACAAGCTGTTCGAGCCGGCGTTCTACACGATGGACGTTCCCGACTGGGGCACCGCGTACATGCACTGCGTCGAGCTGGGCCCCAAGGCCCAGGTGGTCGTCGACACCGGCCACCATGCCCCAGGGACGAACATCGAGTTCATCGTCGCGATGCTCCTGCGCACCGGCAAGCTGGGCGGGTTCGACTTCAACTCGCGCTTCTACGCCGACGACGACCTGATGGTCGGCGCAGCCGATCCCTTCCAGCTGTTCCGGATCATGTCCGAGGTGCGCACCGGCGGCGGGCTGGACCCGGCGACGGGTGTGGCGTTCATGCTCGACCAGTGCCACAACATCGAACCGAAGATCCCCGGCCAGATCCGCTCGGTGATGAACGTCCAGGAGGCCACCGCCAAGGCACTGCTCGTCGACCTCGACTCGTTGCGCGGCGCGCAGGCTGCTGGCGACGTGCTCGGCGCCAATGGCGCGTTCATGGACGCCTACCACACCGACGTGCGACCGCTGCTGCGTGAGCTGCGCGAAGAGATGGACCTCGACCCCGACCCGATGGCCGCGTACGGATCGAGCGGCTACTTCGAGGCGATCAGCACTGCGCGTGTCGGCGGGACGGCCGCTGGGTGGGGCGCATGACCGCGACGTCGCCAGATCCGTCCAGGGATGCAGCCACTGCCGTCGGGCAGCTGATCGCCCGTTCCAACCGGCTCGGGTCGGACCCGCGGAACACGAACTACGCCGGTGGCAACACGTCGGCCAAGGGCGAGGACATCGACCCGGTGACCGCCCGGCCGGTCGAGCTGATGTGGGTCAAGGGTTCGGGCGGCGACCTGGCGACGCTCACGCCGGCCGGGCTGGCCGTGCTCCGCCTCGACCGCCTGCGTGCGCTCGTCGACGTCTACCCGGGCGTCGAGCGCGAGGACGAGATGGTCGCCGCGTTCGACTACTGCCTGCACGGGCGCGGTGGCGCGGCGCCGTCGATCGACACGGCGATGCACGGCCTGGTCGACGCGGATCACGTCGACCACCTCCACCCCGACTCGGGCATTGCCTTGGCTACGGCGGCCGACGGCGAGCGGTTGACCGCGCAGTGCTTCGGTGGTCGCGTCGCATGGGTCCCATGGCGGCGCCCCGGGTTCCAGTTGGGGATGGACATCGCGGCGATCAGGGCGGCGCACCCCGAGGCGATCGGGGTGATCCTCGGCGGGCACGGGATCACCGCGTGGGGCGAGACCAGCGAGCAGTGCGAGGCCAACTCGCTGGAGATCATCCACACGGCCGAGCGGTTCATCGCCGAGCACGGCCTGGCCCGGCCGTTCGGCGAACCGGTGCCCGCCTACGCGCCACTGCCGGACGCCGAACGGCGGGCACGCGCCGCCGCGCTGGCGCCGGTGATCCGCGGCATGGTCTCGCACGACGACGTGCGTGTCGGGCATTTCACCGATGATCCCGCCGTGCTCGAGTTCCTCGCCGGGTCGGCGTTGCAACGCCTCGCCGGGCTGGGCACCTCGTGCCCGGATCACTTCCTGCGGACCAAGGTTCGGCCGATGGTCCTCGACCTTGCGCCGAGTGCCCCGCTCGACCAGACCATCGCCCGACTCGCCGAGCTGCACCAAGCCTACCGCGCCGACTACGCCGCGTACTACGACCGCCACGCCGAGCCGGACAGCCCGGCGATGCGCGGCGCCGACCCGCTGATCGTGCTGGTGCCCGGCGTCGGCATGTTCAGCTACGGCGCCAACAAGCAGACCGCCCGCGTCGCCGGCGAGTTCTACCTCAACGCGATCAACGTGATGCGCGGCGCCGAAGCCGTGTCGAGCTACCAGCCGATCCCCGAGGCGGAGAAGTTCCGCATCGAGTACTGGGGGCTGGAAGAGGCCAAGCTGCGCCGCCTGCCGCCGCCCAAACCGCTCGCCGGGCGGATCGCCTTCGTCACGGGTGCCGGTTCCGGCATCGGCAGGGCGATCGCCCTGCGCCTGGCCGCCGAAGGGGCGTGCATCGTCGCCGCAGACCTCGACGGCGCGGCCGCTGCGGCAACCGCGGCCGAGATCGGCTCGACCGACGCGGCCGTCGCGGTGACCTGCGACGTGACCGACGCGAGGCAGGTCGCCGAGGCGATCGCCGGTGCGGTGCTCGCCTTCGGTGGCGTCGACCTGGTGGTCAACAACGCAGGCCTGTCGATCAGCAAGCCGCTGCTGGAGACGACCGAAGCGGACTGGGACCTGCAGAGCGACGTGATGGCCAAGGGCAGCTTCCTGGTCTCGCGCGAGGCGGCGCGGGCGATGATCCCGCAGGGGATGGGCGGCGACATCGTCTACATCTCCAGCAAGAACGCGTTCTTCGCCGGGCCGAACAACGTGGCCTACGGGGCGACCAAGGCCAACCAGGCCCACCAGGTCCGCCTGCTGGCAGCCGAGTTGGGCGCGCACGGGATCCGGGTCAACGGGATCAACCCCGACGGCGTCGTGCGTGGCTCGGGCATCTTCGCCAAGGGGTGGGGTGCGCAGCGCGCCGCGGTGTACGGGATCGACGAGAGCGAGTTGGGCGCGTACTACGCCAAGCGCACCCTGCTGCAGCGCGAGGTGCTCCCCGAGCATGTCGCCGCCGCGGTGGTCGCCCTGGTCGGCGGCGACCTGACGTTGACGACCGGGCTGCACATCCCTGTCGATGCCGGGGTGGCCGCAGCCTTCCTGCGCTGAGTCCGGGTCAGGCGCACGCTGCCGCCGCGCAGCCGCCCCACGCCGAGGTCGGCGGGCCTGTAGTCGTGGGTCCTTGTGCGGACGAGGATGTCGCTGTGCCCCCGCGTGGTCGATCGGTCCCGATGTGCTGCCTGCTGCTCGCCTGTTCGGGCACCACGATTCCGGGCGCGACGATCCCGGGCGCGACGGTGCCACGCGCCTCGTCGACCACCGTTGCCGAGGCGTCGGAGATCGTCGCGGTGCTCGACTGCACGGCGCCGATCGGCACCGCAGACCCACTGCCGCCAGGCCAGTTCGAGCCGATCGCCGACGCCGTTGCGCTGCAAACCAGCGCGACGAACACGTCGGCACTCCAAACTGGCGCGACGGGCGATCCCGATCCGCAGCGACGCCTCTTCGCCAAGACGGCGTTGTTCCTGCGCGGCGGCGAGCGGTCGGAGATCGTCGTGCCTCCCGAGTGGAGAGGACGCGCGCGCGTGTGGTGGGGCAACACCGGCGGCGGGCTGCCGGCCGACCGATTCGTCGCCGGACCGTGCGACACCGATCACGACGGCTGGATCGTCTTCCCGGGTGGCATCACCGTGGCCGCGCCCGCATGCATCGACCTGACCGTCGAGCATGCCGGCACCGACACCCGCGTGTCGATGGGTGTCGGCGCACCCTGTGCAGGCCAACGCCCGCCAGATCAGCCAAGCGACACCTGACACCGCACCACCGTCGTGGCTCGCCGGGTCGTGGCTCGCCGGGCCGTGACGGTGACGCGGTCCGTCAGGGAGTGATCCCGATCCTGGCCACCGGTCGCGGTGCGGGGTCCCGACCGGCGACGGCGAGGGACAACGCGTCGGCGAGGATGCGCCGCGTGTGCCGCGGGTCGATCAGCTCGTCGAAGCTGAACCGTTCGGCGGACCGGTACGCGGCCTGCTGTTCCGCGTCGCGCAGCGCCGCGGCGGCCGTTGCGTCGGCCCCTGCGGCTCGTGCATGGGCACCTGCGCCCATCGCGCCGAGCGTCGCGCCTGGGTAGGCATAGCTCGCCGACTGCCCGTCGTACGGGCACATCGCCATCACCATGCTGCCGAAGCCGTAGGCCTTGCGCAGCGTGAGATGGATCTTGGTCGTCGTCGCCAGCGTCTGCGCGGCGAACATCCGCCCGCCGGCACGCAGCACACCGGCGCGCTCGGACGCCGGTCCGGGCAGCATGCCCGGGTTGTCGGCGAGGAAGATCAACGGCAGGTGGAAGGAGTCGGCGACGGTGATGAAGTGGGCAGCCTTGGCGGCGCCGGCGGCATCCACGGCGCCGGCCAGGACCGACGGCTGGTTGGCGACGACGGCGACGGGGTGGCCGTGCAGCCG
>CAZMHG010000063.1:9097-10543 GCA_964565975.1 uncultured Ilumatobacteraceae bacterium
CGCAGATCACCGACGGCCCGTACGCCGGCTGGACCTCGAACGCGGTCTCGTCGAAGGCCACCGCGAGCACCTCGCGCATGTCGTACGTGCGCCGTTGGTTGCGCGGCACGATGTCGAGCAGGCGGATGCAACGCGCGTCGTCGCCCGGTCCGGGGGCGTCGTGGAGAGCAGATGGCGGGTGGCCCCACGCGCTGCTCGGGAAGTAGCCCAGGTAGCTGCGCAGCTGGGCGAGCAGCGCGCGGTCGTCCGGTGCGACGTTGTGGATCACGCCGGCAGGCACGGCGATGCCCGGGCCGCCGAGCGCGGCCTTGTCGACGTCCTGGCCGGTTGCCTCGCGAACCACCGGCGGGCCGGCGGTGAAGATCGACGCGTCGGCGGTCATCACGGTGAAGTCGGCCAACGTAGCGACGAGCGCTCCGTGGCCGGCCGACGGGCCGAGCACCCCCACCACGAGCGGGATGCGTCCCGAACACTGCGCTTGGATGACGAGGTCTGTGGGTGCCTTGCCGAGCGGTCGCTCCACGGCGCGGTGCCCTGCGCCCTCGAGCAGCATCACCAGCGGGCACCGGTGCGTCAGGGCCAACTCGGCCAACCGGTGGCGCTTGGCGTTGCTCGCCGGGCCGATCGTGCCGGCAACGGTGGTGAAGTCCTCGGCGCCGACCATCACCGCGCGACCGTCGATCGTGCCCCACCCGGCGACGATTGCGTCGGCGGCCACGTCGCCGGCGAGCGTGCCGAACTCGCGGAACGAGCCGGGGTCGACGAGCGCGTCGACCCGGCCACGGGCGTCGAGTCGACCCGGCGTGTTGTGCGCGGCAAGGCGCGCCTCGCCGCCCATCCGCCGCGCGGCATCGCGCCGGGCGCCCAGGTCGTCCAGCGCCGGACCCCACTCGCCACCGGCCGGCGTGGGTCCCCAGGTGTCATCGGCCATCGCCGCACCGTAGCCATCGCCGCCGTCGTTCCGCGGCACGTGAGTGGGCTCGACGACGGCTCGTCGGCGCCCGCCCACCGTGCCGTGAAAGCGGTGTGCCAGGTCGGTTGACAGGTTTGTTGACAACCCGTCGACCCTGGGCCGGAGACCCTCTTGGCCCACTGCTTACCGAGGAGTAGGGTGCGCGCGCAGGCCCGGAGGTCGGGCCACCTCAGGGGAGGAACTATGCGTTCACCAGCGAAGCGCGTCGGGATCGCGCTGGCCGCCGGGGTGCTGTCGGTGACGGTTGCGTCCGTCACCGAAGCCGCCGGGCCAGCACCGCACGCGACCAAGCGGTCGGCAACGGTCAACAAGATGGGCGTGCGAATCGTCTCGTTCGCCAAGGGGGTGACCCGGGCGCAGATGTACGCCCGTGTCAAGGCCTCCGGCGGGCAGGTCGTCGCCGACCTGTCCAAGGTCCACCGCCTCGCCGTGGTCGGCAAGGCCGGCTTCGACACGAAGATGAAGCGTCAGCT
>CAZMHG010000064.1:0-10510 GCA_964565975.1 uncultured Ilumatobacteraceae bacterium
TCGTCGCCACCGTGCCGTCCGGAGCACCCGACGAGGGCTCGCACTTCGTGCGCATGGTCGGGATCAGCGAGGGCTCCCTGTTCGGCGACGCCGTTCCCCGCGACACCCCGAGCGACTCGTTCAAGCTCACCGGCGAGGCCCTGCACCGGCTGAACGCCGAGGCCGGCTGGTACCAGCTGGGGGTCGCTGTCCCCGACCCCGTCTACCGGTTCAACATCGGCCCCCTGCCACCGGCGCAGCAGGGCCGGTTCGCGGCCCTCTCGTTCCACGCCCACAGCCTCCCGTTGCCCTACCTGCTGCCCGCGGCGCTGTCGATGCTCGGCGGCAGCGGGCTGGCCAAGCTGTACCTCGGCCGCGTCGGGTTCGCCCTCCAGGGCCTTGCGCTGCTGGCCATCGGGTGGCTCGCGCTGGCGCCGATCCTGCGTCGGCGGCCAGGTGTCGTCGCCGCGCTCGCCCTGCTGGCCACGCCGCTCGTCGTGTTCGAGTTCGCCACGTTGTCCCCAAGCGGTACCGAACTGGCCGCCGAGGTGGCCACCGCCTGCCTGACGATCCGGTTCGTCACCGACCCGCGGGCCCGCTGGTTGGTCGGCGCCGCAGCCACCGGTGCCGTCGGCGTCCTCAGCCGGGCGCTCGGCTGGGTGCTGGTCCCGACGATCGTCGCGCTGGTCGCCGTGGCCAACGGTTGCCTGCCGCTGCGCCGGGTGCCACGGCGGGTGGTGGCGCTGAGTGGCGCGGTGGGCGTGGCGGCGATCGCGGTGGCGCTGTGGTGGCGCCACCGGTACGAGTACAGCCTGTCCCCGGACCTGTCGCCGGCCCGCATGCTGACCACTGCGCCGCGCGTCCTCACCCAGATGGCGCTCGACACGACGCGCCGGCTGGGAGTGCACGACATCTCACCGCCCCTCGTGCTCTGCGTGGCCTGGCTGCTGGCGTCCGCTGCGGTCGGGGCCGTGCTCGCCAGGGCCGCCGGCCGGCGCGGTGTGCTCACCGTGGCGGCCGGCGCTGCGGCGTGGGCGGTGATCACGATGGTCACCTGGTGGCTGCTCACCCCGACCGGGTTCAACCCGCAAGCGCGGTACTTCGTCGCCGTGCCCCTGGCGACCATGCTCACGCTGGCGTGGCGCGCAGGACCCGCCGTCGACGGCGTGTTGCGCAACGCGGCGCCGTTCATCGGCGGTCTGGTGGCTGTCACCTGGGCTGCCGCGGTTGTCGCCGACCGGGCGGTGCTGCGCCGGCCGCGCGCTGGCGAGGTCCGGCCGTGGACCCCGCCCGGCACGTGGTGGACCGTCGGTGCGCTGTGCGCCGCAGCAGGCGCGATGGTCGTCGCCGGCACGTTGCGCGTGCGGGCCAGCCGCCCATGATCGACCACGCCGGCTGCCGGTGCTGCGGCGGCGCGTTCACGTACCGATTCACGGCCGCGGACTGGCGCTCGCCGGAGTGGCCGCGCCGCGAGGTCCGCGAGTGCGGCACGTGTGCCAGCCTGCGCGTGTTCAGCCCCGTTGGTGGGGCGGCCGACGACGCGCCGGACCCGCTGGACCCGCTGGCGGCCTGGCTGGCCGCGCCCAGCGAGCAGCGGCGGACCTTCCAGATCCCCGTCGCCGACGGGTACGCCTGGTTGGCGTACCGCGACAACCTCGTCACCCTCGACCCCGGCCGATCGGCCGGGCTGCCCAGCGTCGAGGGCGTCGAACGCCTGGTCGCTGCGTCCGGCGCGCGGCTGGCGCGCCGCACCCGGTCCTGCCCGGCAGAGCACGTCGTCGGAAGCGAGCTGATCGCCCGTCGGATCCACCCGCTGCGCGCCGACGCCGAGGCCGTGCTCGGCCGTGGGCTGGTCCGGTGCCTGCACGCCCAGTCGCGGCGCGCTGGCCGGCGCTCGATGGGCGGGTTGCTCGAGATCACCGTCGCAGCCCCGCCGGCCGGGGCGGTGCGGTGGTGAGCGCTGCGCCGGCGGTGGTCGCCACGATCCTCGTCCACTGCAACCAGCCCGGGCTCGACGAGGTCCTGCGCTGCCTGGATCGCCAGACCCGCCGTCCCGACGCGGTGGTGATCGTCGACAACGGCTTGCCGCCAGCCGAGGTCGCCGCGGACGTGCTCGGCCAGGTGCCTGTCCGCGTCCTGCGCAACGGGTCCAACCTGGGCGTCGGCGGCGGTCACAACCGGGCGATGCGCGCCGCGCTCGATGCCGGCGCGGCGAACATCTGGCTGCTGGAGCACGACACCTTCCCCGATCCGGGGTGCCTTGCCGCGCTCCTCGCCCACGCCGCTACGGACGCGGTGGTCGTCAGCCGCCTCGTGCGCAACGACTACGAGCGCAGGTACCCACCCGGCAGCGCGCTGCCCGGCATCCGCGTGCCACGTCACGCCGCTGTGCCCGGCGCCGATCGGTTCACGCTGAACAGCGTCCTCGTCGGCCGGGACGTCGTCGCCCGCGCCGGGCTGCTGCGCGAGGACCTGTTCGTCGGCGGGGAGGACTGGGACTACTCGCGACGCGTGGTCCACGCCGGGTGCCGCATCGTCCAGGCGCCGGCCGCAGTCGCGATCCACGCCAACAAGGGCGCCGGCCGGTTCGGCGAGTACGAGTCGCCCGGCCGGCTGTACTACGCGACCCGCGGGCGGTGGCTGACGAGCGGTGGTACGTCGGCCAGGGACCTCGCCCGATGCCTTGCCGAGCTGGTCCGGCCGGGCCGCGGCCGGCACTACGCAGCGGCTCGCTGGCACGCGTGGCAGGACGGGCGGCGCGGCCGCGGCGGGCCCGCGGCGTACCCGTTCATGCGCGAGGAGGGGGCGCGCCGCCGGTCGGCGCGGGTCAGTCGCGGAAGTTGTTGAACTGCAATGGGATCTCCAGCTCGGCGCCCTTCAACAGCTGGATGACCGCCTGCAGGTCGTCGCGCTTCTTCCCGGTCACCCGCACGGTCTCGCCCTGCGTCTGGCTGGACACGCCCTTTGGCGCCTTGTCCTTGATCATCCGGTTGATCTCGCGGGCCTTGTCGCTGCTGATCCCGACCTTGATCGTGACCACCTGGCGGACGGTGTTCTGCGTCGCTTCCTCGACCTTGGCGTAGTCGATGCCCTTGAGCGACACGCCGCGCTTGACCAGCTTCTCCTCGACCACCACCCGCAGCGCGGCGAGGCGGTCCTCGCTGACCGTCCGCAGGGTGAGCACCAGATCGTTGTGCTCGATCGTGGAGTTCGTGTTCTTGAAGTCGAACCGCGTGTTGATCTCGCGCTGGGCCTGGTCCACGGCGTTGCGGACCTCCTGGCGATCGACTTCCGAGACGACATCGAAACTGGCCATCGCACCAGGCTACCGGTGGTCGTCCCGGCGCCCGGGCCGCCGGCTCGTACGCTGACCCGATGGTCGTCAGCCGCGATGCGCACACCGCGCCGGCCGACACCGCACCGCCAGCACCCGACACCGCACCGACTGACACCGTGCAGGCAGCGCCCGGCCGCCCGGACCTCACCGTCGTGATCCCGGTGCGCAACCGCGCGGACGAGATCGGCGTGGCGATCCACTCCATCCTGGCGACCGCCGGCGACGCGGCGATCGAGGTGGTCGTCGTCGACGACGGTTCGACCGACGACACGGCCGACGCCGTGAGCCGCCTCGGCGACAGGCGTGTACGGGTCGTCCGGCAGGCCGCCGCGGGCGTCTCCGTGGCGCGCAACGCCGGTGTCGACGCCGCGCACGCGCTGTTCGTCGCGTTCCTCGACAGCGACGACGTGGTCCTGCCCGGCTGGGTCGCGGCGATGTGCGCCGCCGGCCGGGACGGTATGGACCTGTACAGCTGCGCCGAGATCGACCGCGACGAAGCCGGCTGCGACGCGGTCGTCGAACCGGCTCCATTGGGGCCCGCCTTCGGTGGGCTGACCGGTCGATTCCAGGCGGGGGCTTTCGGTGTGTCCGTGGCCGCGTTCCGGCGCGCCGGCGGGTATCTCCCCGGGCTGGTCCATGGCGAGAACTCGGCGCTGTGGCTGGCACTCGGCCGGGCCAACCTGGCGGTGCCGTTGCGCGTCGATTCGACCGAGGCGCCGCTCGTCGTCGTCCACCGGCGCGATCGCCCGTACGACGCCGAGCGGTACTACACCAGCGGGGCGCGCACGCTGCTCGCCGACGGCGACATGCTGCGCCGCGACCGCGTGTCCTACGCCCACCACCTCGCGGTCACCGGCGTCGCGGCGATGCGGTCCGCACGGCGACGCGAGGCCATCCGGCTGCTCGCTCGCGCCGCCGCAGCCCGCCCGTGGCCGCCGGTCAACATCGCCCGGCTGGTCCGCGCGACTCTCCCGGTGCGGCGGCGATGAGCGCGGTCACCGTCGTCGTCCCGGCGTTGAACGCCGCGGCGACGCTGCCGGTGCAACTCGCCGCGCTCGCCGCGCAGGTCGGCGCGCCGGCGTTCCAGGTGGTCGTGGTCGACAACGGCTCGACCGACGGCACGGCCGCCGTCGCCCGCACTCATGCCGGCCTCGACATCCGCGTGGTCGGCGAGGCGCGCCGCGGCATCAACTGGGCGCGCAACGCGGGCATCGCCGCGGCCACCGACGGCGTGATCCTGCTGTGCGACGCCGACGACCAGGTGGCACCCGGCTGGGTGGCGGCGATGGCCGAGGCGGTGGACCAGCGCCACTGGGCGGCGGGGGCGATCGACTACCTCGCCCTCAACGACGACCAGACCCGCCGGTTGTGGGGTGCGTCCGCGCTGCGGCTCCCCGACCATGGCAACCCGCACCAGGACAACACCTACGGCTGCAACTGCGGGTTCGACCGGGCGATGTGGCACGCGCTCGGCGGGTTCGACGCCCGGTTGAGCGGCGTCGGCGACGAGAACGAGTTCTTCATGCGCGCCTACGCCGCCGGGTACCGGCCACGGGTCGTGCCCGACGCCGTCGTCGGCTACCGGTTGCGGCGCGGCACCAAGGGCTGGCTGGCGCACCGCTACCGCTCGGCGCGCTCGCAGGGGATGGCCGCACGGGCCCCGGGCGGCGCCTACCTGCGCCCGCTGTGCCGGCCGAGGGCGACGCTCTGGGGCATCGCCCGACTGCTGGTCGCCGCGCCGCGCTACGCCACGTCGGCCGAGCGCCGCCGTCAGTGGCTCGGTGGGCTGATGCGGCAGGCCGGCCGGTTGCGTGGGTGGCTCAGGGGTGTCGACGCAGCCGGTCCCGGGCCAGTGCCACCCGCCACGGCAGGAACCCGCGCCCCTCGGTGCTGATGTCCCACGGGTGCCCGCTGCGCAGATACGGGTAGCGCCCGGCCTCGACCAGGCCGATCAGTCCGACGATGTGCCGTGCGTGTGCCCGATTGTGGACGTGCGGATGCCACGCCCGGCCGTCGGCGGACACCTCGGTCAGGCGCAGCGCCCCACACTCGGCCATCCGGCGGGCAAGGCTCGCCTCGAGTTGCTCCTCGCCGTCCACCTGAAGCGGCAGCAGCCGGGCCAGGCGCTCCCGGTCGACGACGACGTGGCGTGTGGTGAGCGATGTCTCGCAGGCCACACCCGGCGGCCACGGCAGCGGCCGGTCTCTTGGCACGTTCCGGCGTGCCCGCGGCTCGGTGCCGATGCCCCGCCGGTCCGTCCACCAGGTCCGCAGGTCGGTGGCCTGGGGTGCGCCGGCCATCGGCACGACGGCGATCGCCGCCGGTTCCGCCCGGAGCTGCGCCACGGCACGCTCCAGCCAGCCGGTCGATCCCCACAGCAGGATGTCGCTGTGGAACACCAGCTGGCGTTGGGCGAGGTCGATCGACGCGGCGTACTGGTACCTGGCCCGGCCGCGCGCCGCGCGCGGTGGCGCGTGCGGGTCGCCGTACCAGCGGTCCATCACGCGGTGGACTGCGGCCGTGCTCCAGTCGAGCTCGATCACGTCGTCCAGCCGGCCTGCGGCGCGTCGCTCGTGCAGCATCGCGCGCAGCCGGGAGATGCCGTCGGGCGTTGCGTTGCTCATGTCCGCCACCACGACGCGGCGGTCGATCGCCGGGCACGCGGCAAGGTGGCGAAGCTGATGATCCAGCGTCGGGCCGAGGAACCCCAGGTCGGCCGGATGGGCCAGCACGCTGAGCTCGATCACCCGGCCATTGTGCCGCGCCGGCCGATCGGGCGTGGGGAGCCGAGTCGGCCGAGCGCTAGCCTGGTCGTCCGCACCTGGGTCGATGCCCGAGTGGCCAAAGGGAGTTGACTGTAAATCAACCGGCAACGCCTACGGAGGTTCGAATCCTTCTCGGCCCACCAGTGTGCACGAGCCCCGAGCGTCTGCTCGGGGCTCGGCCTTTTGGCGGGCGAGGTGCCGGCACCTGGCCGCACCGGGCCGGGTCAGCGTTCGGTCGTCAGCAGCCCGGCGAGGTAGGTCCCGTACCCGCTCTTGGCCAGGGCCGCCGCCCGCCGGCGCAGGTCGTCGTCGGTCAGCCAACCCAGCCGCCAGCCGACCTCCTCCGGGCAGCCGATCTTGAGGCCCTGGCGGTTCTGCACCGTGGCGACGAAGTTGGACGCCTCGAGCAGCGAGTCGAACGTACCGGTGTCCAGCCACGCGGTGCCGCGCGGCAGGATCTCGACCCGCAAGCGGCCGTGGTCCAGGTAGCGGCGGTTGAGGTCGGTGATCTCCAGCTCGCCACGCGCCGACGGGCGCAGCTCGCCCGCCAGGTCGACCACGTCGTTGCCGTAGAAGTACAGCCCGGGCACCGCGTACGGGCTGCGCGGCACAGCCGGCTTCTCCTCCAACGACACCGCGACACCCTGACCGTCGAACTCGACCACCCCGTACGCCGTCGGGTCGGCGACCCAGTAGCCGAAGATCGCCGCGCCGTCGACCTGGGCGAAGCGAGACAGCTGGGTGCCCAGGCCGTGCCCGTAGAAGATGTTGTCGCCGAGCACCAGCGCGGCCGTGTCCGAGCCGATGTGCCCGGCACCGATCAGGAACGCCTGGGCCAGCCCGTCGGGGCTCGGCTGGGTGGCATAGGTGATCGACACGCCGAACTGGCTGCCGTCGCCGAGCAGCCGGGCGAACGCCGCCGCCTCGGCCGGTGTGGTGATCACCAGCACGTCGCGGATCCCGGCGAGCATCAGCGTCGTCAGCGGGTAGTAGATCATCGGCTTGTCGTAGACCGGCATGAGCTGCTTGCTGGTGCCGCGGGTGAGCGGATGCAGGCGGCTCCCGGTCCCGCCGGCGAGGATGATGCCGCGCATGCGCGCATGTTAACGATCCGTTGCACCGGCCCGCCCGGCCGTCCAGCCCAACGCACACGTCGACCCGGCCACCTCGTCTGCCGCGCCGCGCATGCCTGCCCGCCGCCAGCCGCCGGGAGCGCCAGGGGTAGCGTGAGCCGCCGTGTCGGACTTCCTGGTCACCGGTGGCGCGGGGTTCATCGGTTCCAACTTCGTGCGGCTGGTGCTGGAGACCACCGATGCGCAGGTCACGGTCCTCGACAAGCTGACCTACGCGGGCGATCGCCGCAACCTCGACGGACTGCCAGGTGACCGGCTGCGCTTCGTCCGCGGCGACGTCGCCGACGCGGCGACCGTCGACCCGCTCGTCGCAGCCACGGCCGCAGCCGGCGGCGTGATCGTCCACTTCGCCGCCGAGTCGCACAACGACAACTCCCTGGGCGACCCCTCGCCGTTCATTCGGACCAACGTCGTCGGCACGTTCACGCTGCTCGAAGCGGCACGCCGCCACGACGCGCGCTATCACCACATCAGCACCGACGAGGTCTACGGCGACCTGCAGCTGGACGACCCGCACCGGTTCACCGAGACGACCCCGCTGCACCCGTCGAGCCCGTACTCGGCGTCGAAGGCCAGCTCCGACCTGCTGGTCCGTGCATGGTGCCGGTCCTTCGGGCTGCGCGCCACGCTGAGCAACTGCTCGAACAACTACGGGCCGTACCAGCACGTCGAGAAGTTCATCCCGCGCCAGATCACCAACGTGCTCGACGGCGGCCGGGCGAAGGTCTACGGGCAGGGACGCAACGTGCGCGACTGGATCCACGTCGACGACCACAACGCAGCGGTGCTGGCGATCGTCGAGCGCGGCGAGATGGGGGAGACGTACCTGATCGGGGCCGACGGCGAACGCAACAACCTGCAGGTCGTGCGCGCCGTGCTGCGCCTGCTCGGCCGCGACCCGGACGACTTCGACCAGGTCACCGACCGTGCGGGTCACGATCTGCGGTACGCGATCGACAGCTCCAAGCTGCGCGCCCAGCTGGGCTGGCAGCCGCGTTTCACGGACTTCGAGTCCGGGCTGGCGACGACGGTCGACTGGTACCGGGCCAACGAGGCGTGGTGGCGGCCGCAGAAGGCCGCCACCGAAGCGGCCTACGCGGCACAGGGTCAGTAGTGCGCCGGCTGCCGCCGTTCGCGCCGGTGCCGGGCGCGGCCGCCCCGTCGGTCGAGCGGACCGGCATCCCCGGCCTGATCGTCGTGCGCCTGCCGGTGCATGCGGACCATCGCGGCTGGTTCAAGGAGAACTGGCAGCGCGAGAAGCTCACGACGCTCGGCCTGCCCGACTTCGGGCCGGTGCAGCACAACGTCGCCTGGAACGCCCGCGCCGGTACCACCCGCGGCTTCCACGCCGAGCCGTGGGACAAGCTGATCTCGGTCGCCACCGGCCGGGTCTTCGCCGCCTTCGTCGACCTGCGCGACGGTCCCACGTTCGGGACCCTGCTCACCGGCGAGGTCGATCCGTCCGTGGCCGTCCTGGTGCCCCGCGGGGTGGCCAACGCCTACCAGACCCTGGATGACGGCACCGCGTACACCTACCTGGTCAACGATCATTGGTCGCCGGACACCGGCGAGCAGTCCGCCTACGTCAACCTTGCCGATCCGCAGCTCGCGGTTCGCTGGCCGATACCCCTGGCCGACGCGGCGCTCTCCGATGCCGACCGGACGCACCCGTCGCTCGACGAGATCCAACCCGTGCGCCTGGCCGCGCCGCTCGTGCTGGGTGCCGGCGGCCAGGTCGGCCGGGCGCTGCTGCGAGCGGTCCACGGTGCGATCGGCGCGTCCCGCGAGCAGGTCGATCTGGCCGCGCCAGACCTGGCCGCGGCCGTGCGCTGGTCCGACCACGACGTGATCTACAACGCCGCGGCGTTCACCAAGGTCGACCTCGCCGAGACGCCCGACGGCCGGCCCGAGGCATGGCGGGTCAACGTCGGCGGCGTCGGTGCGCTCGTCGGGCTGGCGCGCCGTCATCGTTCGACGCTGGTCCACGTCTCGTCGGACTACGTGTACGACGGCCGGGTAGACCTGCACCACGAGGACGAGCAACCGGCGCCGCTCGGCGTGTACGGGCAGACCAAGGCCGCCGGCGATGCGCTGGTCGCCACCCTGCCGACGTGGTACGTGGTGCGAACCAGCTGGGTGGTGGGAGCGGGCGCCAACTTCGTCCGCACGATGGCCGACCTCGCCGACCGGGGCGCCAACCCGCAGGTGGTCGACGACCAGTTCGGCCGGATCACGCTGGCCGACGACGTCGCCCGTGCAGCGGCACACCTGGTCGCCACCGCCGCGGCGCCCGGGATCTACCACGTCTCCAGCAGCGGCGACCCGATGAGCTGGGCCGAGATCGCTCGGGTCGTGTTCGCCGGGCGCGGCAGGGATCCGGGCGACGTGCGTGCCGTGAGCACGGCGACCTACGCCGCCGGGCGGGCGTTGGCCCGCCGGCCGATGCACAGCACGTTGGCGCTCGACAAGCTCGTCGACACCGGCTTTCGGCCGACCGACCACCGCGCCGCGATCGCCCAGGCGCTGGCCGCCACCGACTGATGCAAACCGCCGGCCCTCGCCGGCTGACGCGGCCCGTCGGCCGCCACCGGCTGATACGAGCCGCCGGCCGCCGCCGGCTGATGCGGTGCGTCAGAGCAGGCGCTGCATGATCGCCACGTCCAGCCACTTGCCGAACTTGCGCCCGACCTCGCGCTCGATGCCGACCAGTTCGTACCCGCACTTGGCGTGCAGCCCACGCGAGGCCGCGCTGGTGGCGGTGATCCGGGCGAAGACGGCGTGGAAGCCCGACGCCGCGGCGACGTTCAACAGCTCGCCGACCACCAGGGTGCCGACACCTCTGCCGTGATGGTCACGGTGGATGTAGACGCTGTTTTCGACGCTGGTGCGATACGCAGCGCGCTCCTTGTACGGCGACAGCGATCCGAACCCGAGGACCTGTCCGTCGGGGTCGACGGCGACGATTGCGCTGAACGCACCCGAGCGCGCCGCCAACCAGGCGCGCTGGTCGTCGAGCGTGCGCGGCACCAGGTCGAACGTCGCGGTCGTGTTGAGGACCTCGTGGTTGTAGATCGCCCGGATCCGTTCCGCGTCGCCGGGCGTCGCCAAACGTACGCTGACCTGGTCGTTCACCCGCCCGAGGGTATCGCCGAGGTCCCGCCCCGAGCCGCGCAAATCGTGTCGCCAACGCGTTGGTGACGCCCGCCAGCACCCCGCTATGCTGGTCAACCGGTTCGCGGCACTGCCGCGCTCCAACGCCCTTTTAGCTCAGTCGGTAGAGCAACGCCATGGTAAGG
>CAZMHG010000065.1:0-1824 GCA_964565975.1 uncultured Ilumatobacteraceae bacterium
GACGAGAACAATCGCAGCCGGCGGCTGCTGGAGGCGCAAGGCCGTGCGGCCGAGCTGTTCGCCGCCGTCGGCACGTCCGGCATCCTCGGGCCGGGCGTGCTGGAGAGCGAGGCGAGCGACGCCATCCGCGACCTGGCCGCGGCGCGGTTCGGGTTGCCCGAGCACTGGCATCGGCGGATCGTGCGCTCCGGGCCGAACACGCTGCGGACCTACCAGGACGACGCTCCTGACCGGGCGATGACCGCCGACGACATCGTGTTCGCCGACTTCGGCCCGTTGTTCAACGGCTGGGAAGCCGACTTCGGCCGCACCTGGGTGATCGGCGACGACCCGCACAAGCTGCGCTTGCGCGACGACCTCGGCCAGATCTTCGGCGCCGCCAAGCAGTTCTATGCCGCGCACGCCGAGATCACCGCCGGCGAGCTGTTCGCCGAGGTCGCCCGGCTCGCCGGCCAACGCGGCTGGGAGTTCGGCAACGTCCACTGCGGGCACTTGGTCGGCGAGCATCCGCACGAGACCTTCCACGGCGAGCGGACGGAGTCGTACATCACCGCGGCGAACGACAAGCCGATGCGGCGCACCGGCCCGTCGGGTCGGGTCGGGCATTGGATCCTCGAGATCCACGTCGTCGATCGCGCCCGCCAGATCGGCGGGTTCTTCGAGGAGCTGTTGAGCCTGTGAGCTTCCGGCGATGACCGCGATCACGCAGCACACCGTCGACACCGGGCGTCACCGCACGACCTACCTGCAGGCCGGCGACGACGGCGCGCCGCTGGTCGTCCTCGTTCACGGCTGGCCCGAGCGAGCGATCAGCTGGCGGCATCAACTGGCCGCGCTGTCCGACGCCGGCTACCTTGCCGTCGCGCCCGACATGCGCGGCTACGGCGGCTCCACGGTGCATTCGCGGCACCACGACTACGCCCTCGAGCCGGTCGTCGCCGACATGCTCGAACTGCTCGACTCGCTCGGTCGGGCCACGGCGGTGTGGGTCGGACACGACTGGGGCTCGCCCGTGGTGTGGTCGATCGCCGGCCATCATCCGCAGCGATGCCACGCCGTCGCCAGCTTGTGCGTCCCCTACGACCCGGCGGGGTTCACGCTCGACAGCCTGATCCCGCTGGTCGACCGCGACCTGTACCCCGCGGATCAGTTCCCGGCGGGCCAGTGGGAGTACTTCTTGCACTACCGCGAGCAGTTCGACCAGGCTGCAGCCGCGTTCCAGGCCGACGTCTCCAGCACCGTGCGTGCCCTGTTCCGACGAGGCGACCCTCGTGCCGTCGGCCGGCGTTCGCCGCTCGCCTACACCCGCATCAACGGCGGCTGGTTCGCGCCGGGCGATGCGGCGCCCGACGTCCCGATGGACGACGCCGTGCTCGACGAGGCGTCCCTCGCGACGTACGTCGACGGTCTGCAGCGCAACGGGTTCTTCGGGCCCGACTCGTGGTACATGAACGACGGACCGAACGCCGAGTACGCCCGACGCTCGCTCCACGGTGGTCGCCTGGCGATGCCGGTGCTGTTCCTCCACGCCCGCTTCGACCAGGTCTGCGAGACCGTGACGTCGCGCCTGGCAACGCCGATGCGCGAGCGCTGCGAGCAGTTGGACGAGGTCGTCGTCGACAGCGGCCACTGGATGGCCCAGGAGCAACCCGCCGTGGTCAACGACGCCCTGCTGGCCTGGCTCGGCGGGCTGCCCGCGTGGCGTTGAGAGCGGCGCGGTGACGCCGTGCTACCTGCCGCGGCCGACGCTGCGGGCCATCGCCTGGACGTGGTCGGGCAGGTCGGTCCCGGCGCTGTACGCGTCGGGCTCGGGCGCGCCGGCGA